>NZ_LSSO01000201.1:0-16909 GCF_001645205.1 Brevibacillus sp. SKDU10
CAACAATGCTATCACGGTAAATGATGTTCGTTTCACTGATTTAGAAACCAAGCTGGCCGATATAGAGCTTCTAGGCGGTCAGTATCTGGTAATTCGCCGCGGGAAGAAAAACTACTACCTTGTTGAGTACAAAGGATAAGAATTGTTTTTAAAATATCCTTACTGGGAATAAAAAAGGGCTGTTGTTATAATGACGACAGCCCTTTTCTTTACATAAAGGAAGAGTTTGGATTAGATCAATCTTCTTATGTCAAATAGCGTTTACCTAGTAAAATGCAAGTAAAGCTCGTGCTAGTTTTTACACAATAAAAAAAGCTTGGTTAGAGGAGTTGCTCTCACCAAGCCTTTGTTTTATTTCTATAGCTTAAAAGCTCTCATTGATGACGATTTCACTAAGAGGCAAGCGACCAGTAGCATGTGCAGGAGTACTTGCTTTTCCCAATGTTAGCATCATGACCGGGTAATAACGATCCGGAATATTGCATTCCTTCACAATGCCATCACGATCAATTCCACCCATTGGGCAAGTATCATAGCCTTTTGCTTTTGCTGCAAGCATTAATTGCATGGAAGCAAGAGAGGCATTCAAAATAGCTTCCTTCATGCCAATTTCAGAGTTGCTGGCATAAGCACCTTCGACTTGATTTACCATGATATCAAACACTTGCTGGTTAATTAGACCATCTTCTAAAGCTTTTCCGTAGATATCGCGTACAGCTAGATTTGCTTTAACATCACCTAGAACGATAATTACCGCAGATGCATCTACGACTTGCTGCTGATTGTAAGCAAGTGGGAGCAGCTTCTCTTTTTTCTCCTGATTTGTAACTACTAGGAAACGCCAATGTTGCAGGTTCCAAGAGGAAGGAGCAGATGCAGCTAGTTCCAGAATTTCATCAAGCTCGGAACGAGGAATTTCTACTCCAGTCTCGTATTTGCGTACACTATGACGTGCTTTCATTACCTCAACAAGTGTTTCGAATGTAGCAGTATTCATAGGGAAATCTCTCCAATCATTAAATGAAGTAGGATAACTGTAACATAAATCGAAGTTACTTACAATAATATAGTGTGCTGTGAATGATTTATTTCTGTTTATTGAAGCTACTGGTTATATTCTAACCAAAGTGTGTATAAAGTAAATGGTGCGATTATTACTGAGTCAATAAGGGACATTCTGTTTTTACGAGAATATTTAGGAAAAAAGTCTCGTTTATCATATAGATAGATAAAAAATCAGTAAGAAAAAAGTTATATTTTTGAAAAGTAGAATAACAAAGTCTGATTTGTAGCGTCTAGTAAATAGAAGAACAAAACATATCACTAATAAATGAGGGATTGCTTGGGTTTAAGCAGGATGGATAACGCTTAATTTTACTCAAAAGAAACAGACACATGGTTCTAATTCAAGGGGAGATTGAGGTGAACGTTTGTTGACAAAGAAAAAATGGATACAGGCGCTTTCGGGTATGCTACTACTTACATGTCTTACTCCTTACCCTAATGTAAAAGGGATAGACACACACCAAGGCTTACAAGAAACCTACTCAGAACAGCGTACAACTCAGTATAATTTACAGAAAAAACAAATAATGTTGTCCAATCAGGATCGTTATTGGATCGAACGGATACAATCTAGACCAGGCGTAAAGCATATCAAGCAAAAAATTTCCCTGTTTATTCCCGGAACTCGAGGGGAATTCCGCTATCTCACAAGCAATGGGGCCATAACGAAATGGACGAAAGCATCTTTACAGGGAAACTTGCCTGTACATACCGGGTATATCAAGACAGATCAGTATTCGATCATTTTAAGCAAACCACATATTTATATACCACGGACACATAATTCAATTGAGATTGTACCTAAAAATATTAATCAAATTAAAATGATTGCGAAAAAGACATATGGTGGTTTTAACGTGAGTATTGAAATGCCTGTGGAATCTCATATGTTTGGAGAAGTGTGGGCATTAGAATCGTTTCAACCATTGATTGACTGGGATGCACTAAATATGGAGCTCATCTGGAAAAGTATTGATTTTGAAGATCGGTTACGCTGGAGCTGGGATGGTTTTTACGATCGGACACCCACTACATATGTTCCAACAGGTCCCAATTATTTCTGGCGCAATCCCGATAACTATTTTGCTACTTCTTTTGTGATTACACGAGGAAGTAGGGCAGCGCATGATCTTGGCTGGATCATGCTACACACCATTTTGCCAAACCAAAATGCACAAGGATTTTGGCCATCAGCTCCTAAATCAACATGGTTATGGAATGATTACCAAGTAGATGCTGGGTTTTATGATACACGATTTAATACGGATATTGCCTATTTGTTATTGAAAGCGTATCAATCTTATCATGATGAACGATTTTTACAAGCAAGTATGCGGTATGCTGAGTTTTTCTTACAGCATAGCCAGCAAAATCATTTTTTAATTGAAAGAAATGGTCAAGTAGGGATATTGGTAAGTGATTATTCCCATGAAAAGCCACATAAATTAACTCATAGCTCCTTGAACCATCAATTACAGGAGATGAATTATCTGTATGAGTTATATATGCAAACAAAAGACGAGCGATTCAAAGAGCTTGCAGATAAAATGCTGTGGGGAATTAAATTAACGCGGGATGCTTGGGTGATGCCAAATTCTAACTTACATTATGCATATATGCCTGATGGTACGATGGGACTTAAAGATTATCCATTCCTGACGTATAATGATCTGCATGTCGTTCAAAGTGTTCTAATGCTTATACAAGGCTGGGAAGATCCCGACTTAGCTTATTTGATGCAAATGAAAAAGCAATGGATGGATGCAAATAACGTAACAGGTTATAGAAAATAGGAAAGCATCTGCCAGTAGCATAAGCATTAAGAAGCGTGCTGTGAGAACGAGAACTAAAACTAAAAAAGGTGCGAGGCAAGGGCGTAGGCTCTTGCTTTTTTTTTGCATTTTTTTGATCCAACAAATAAAAGACGAAATGCTTATTTGGAGATAAACGCCAAATGGGGAGCACTTCGTCAGGGTTTTGTCTGTTTGTTCATGTTTTTCCTCCATTTATCATGGGCAGCGAGATTGAGTTTCGAATGAATTGAGTTTTGGCTGTTAGGCGTATTGCCAAAGGAGGCTGGGTGAGAAAAAGGAGGTTGAGTGAATTTTTCTTTTTTGCATCTGCAAGATGTAGGTATCCAAAGTTTGACTCAGATGAATAACCGAGTGATCTAAAAAACTACCCTTTTCTGATACTAATTGAACCAACTCATTTTTTAATTGATTAATTACTTTTTGTAGCTCGATTTCATCCTCTAAGGGCTCAGGGACATTTGTCCGTATTTTTAGCTGTTTTGGTTCCATCGAATTTTTCTCCTCTCATCTTTTTCTTACCTTTACTATATCTAGCGTATCAAAGGAAAAGGACTTATTCGGTAATTAGAAACGTTTTACAGCCTTCGACAGCCATCGTCCGGTTTCTTTCAGACATAATTCTACAGATGTTCACTAGTAATATTGTTATTTTTTATAACATTCAACAAGGATAAAAAAGTTAAAAAATAAAAACATGATACGATGTCGCCTGCAACCTGAAAACATTCGATTTCATTCGATGATTACACCGTTACATAAGCATATTGCTGATGGATATTCGAGGTTTCTAATGTGATCTGCGTTAATTTTTATTATGATTCTAAAAAAGTAACTAAACAAACAGAGCCTTCTTTTTACAATGTGATCAGCAAATAAAACCGCCAAAATAAGAAAATGTCGAGTGGATTGGTAATTCTGCTTTTTTCTACTTCGTTTTCAACATAGAAAGTGGAATGTCGGAATGATACTCTGTTATCCTGTCAAAGTTTTTCGAATTACTTCGATTGGATGGATTTTAGGAGAGGTTTCAGCAGTGGCTAGCTAGTGGGGAAGTCACATGAGAGACGGTTCTGAGTGAGGGTCCATATACGATGGTGTAGTGATAAACAATCAGAAGAATAAAGATAGATTTGTTACTTACACATAGTGGAATATTAGGGTTCTGTGATATGATTTTATTTATATTTACTAACGTGACATTTTATGGTAACGTTAGTTTGCAACTAGCAAATAAAGTAAAAATTAACATTTTATCAACGGAATAAAACAGGTATGAACAAGGCTGAAATGAAAACATTGAGACTGAGGGCTGTTAACACTCAGTTGCATTAGATGAATAGGTATTTAGAAGCGAAAGCTGGTGATTTCATGATTTATCAACATTTGAAGCAACGAAACGAGCATAACCCTCAGGCAATAGCCATTATCAAAGAGACAGAAGAGATACCTAATCAGGCTGTGGTAAGTGAAGTAGATCATCTGATTCAAATTTTTCAAAAATTTGGCTTGAATAAAGAGACGCCTCTAGCCATTGTTCTCCAAAAAAGTGAGGTTATCTGGGCAGCGATAATAGCCGCTAGTCATCTGAAAATTCCGGTCATGTTAGTTGATCCTCATTTAAAAGAAGAGGAAATGCAGAAGATCATGACAATGTATAAAACAGATTATGTATTGCGGGAAATAAATAGTAAGGCTATCGATTCGCTTGGATACAAGGAATGGTACGAGCTTTCCTGTTTTGAGCATGTTTTTTCAATGGGAAATATAGGCGAGCATGCAGCGTGTTGGAACGAATACCTAAAGCCAGAGGTAAATCAGAGCCATCTGGTGTTTCTAACGTCGGGATCAACCAAGATACCGTCAGCAGTGGTTAAAAAAATGGAAAGCTTCATGCTTGATGGAAAACGAATAGGTGAGGCTCTTGGAATTGTCCCTCAAGATCGTATCTTATGTGCAGCACCCACCTATCATATTTATGGCACAATTTGTGGATGCTTTGTTCCTTTCTTATGTGGAGCATCTGTATCTTTTACTGGCGCGTATGTTTTACCATCTAGCTTGGAGAAGAAAATATACAAGCAGGCTTGTAATATACTAATGGCTTTACCTGCCCATTATAAAATGCTGGTAGAACATGTTCATAAGCCACTAGATCAGGTTAGGATTGCTTTATCAGCAACTTCTCCATTGCAAGATGACCTGCTGTTGACCTGTAAGGAAAAATTGAACCTATCAATCCAAAACATATATGGGTCTTCAGAAGCAGGGGTTGTTTCCATTCAACGCAATCGCCAATCTATCGGTGAAGCTACTAACGTAGGCGTTCCTGTTGATGGCGTACATGTAATGCTTGATAAGACGAGCCCATTTGAATTTGATGGAAAGATGGTTTATGAACTACTCATCAAAAGCGATTCGCTTGCTAAGGGATACTTACGTAAGGAAGAGGTAGATGATAGTGGTTATGTAGTAGAGGATGGATGGTGGAGAACTGGAGATTTGGCCTATTTAAGTAAAGAGAATGAGCTTCATCTGGTTGGTCGTCTAAATATTACGATAAATGTGAATGGTAAAAAAGTGAATCCGTATGAAATTGAGGAGGTACTAAGTCAGCATCCAGCAATAGAAGATTCAGTAGTGGTTGGCGAACATGACCCTATCCGTGGGGAAATGGCGGTAGCCTATGTAGTGGTTAAAAATTACATTACGGAAGCAGAGTTGCTAGAATATTGTCGTGCAAAACTATCTGATTTCAAAGTGCCAAGACGAATTGAATTTCGAGAAGATTTACCTAAAACGGCGGCAGGCAAGATACGTCGAAAAGAAGTGAGATAGCTTAAGAAAAAAAGGGGCGAACCAACGTGGGAACTACAAATTCAGCAGACTACGGTCTAGTCATTAAAAATGATCTGGCGGAGATTATAAAATCACATTATGGTCAGGAAATTGATCCCGCTAGTATTTCAAACGACCTAGATATTATCAAACAATATAATTTAGACTCCATTGTTATTATGGAATTGTTAGTAACGATCGAAAAGCGATTTGATTTTCAGATAGAAGACGATGAGCTTAGTTCAGAATTAGTACGGACAATTAATACGGCAGTGACTTATATTCAGTCGAAAAAAAGATAAAGAGGAGTCCTTGATATGTGCGGGATAACAGGCTGGATCGATTGGGAACATAACTTGTTGCATCAAAAACATATTTTACAGCGGATGTCGGATTCTATTCGTCATCGGGGACCGGATGCTGAAGGATGTTGGATCACGGAACACGCAGCATTAGCGCATCGGCGTTTAATAGTGATTGACCCTGAGGGCGGGGTTCAACCCTTTATCTATCACGAGTCTGAACCTTTATATGCTATGACTTATAATGGGGAGATTTATAATTATCTTGAACTACGTCGTGAATTAATTGAACGAGGACATCGATTTAAAACCAATTCTGACACGGAAGTATTGCTACACGCCTATATGGAATGGTCAGAAGATTGTGTCAAGTATTTGAATGGTATTTTTGCCTTTGCTATTTGGGATCAGGTGAAGCAGAGTTTATTTTTAGCACGAGATCATTTAGGCGTTAAGCCCTTATTTTATTATCAACATGGAAGCTCCATTTTATTTGGTTCTGAAATAAAGGCAATTCTTGCTCACCCAGAAGTGAAACGCGAAGTTGATGTTCAAGGATTAGCTGAGTTAATTGCTCTTGGTGGCATACGTACGCCTGGCAATGGGATTTTTTCAAATATTTTCGAAGTAAAGCCCGCTCATTCCATAACCTTTACAAAGGAAAGAACAAGAGAGACCCGATATTGGCAGCTCCAGAGTAAATTGCATACTGAAACGGCAGAAGAAACTGCTGATCATATCAGATATTTGCTAGAAGATACAGTTAAGCGCCAATTAATTGCTGATGTTCCAGTTGTATCCATGCTTTCAGGTGGGTTGGATTCAAGCGGCTTAGTTTCGATTGCGGGACGTCAATTTTTTGATAAAGGTCAGCAGCTATCTACATACTCTGTTGACTTTGTAGGAAGTGATCAGGATTTTGTAGCGGATAAAGCTCGTCCTAGTTTAGATGCACCGTATGCAAAAATGCTGTCTGAGTACGTGGGAACGAAGCACCATTTTATAACGCTTACCTCTGAAGAATTGCTCGAAAATTTACTTATTCCCATGCGTATGCGCGATTTACCCGGCTATGGCGATATGGAAACATCCTTACACTTATTATGTAAGGAGATGAAGAAGGATGCTACGGTAGCTATTTCAGGTGAGTCGGCAGACGAAATTTTTAGCGGGTATCCATGGTTCCACCAAGAAGAATATTTGGATTCTCGTATGTATCCATGGCTGTTAAACACATGGGATAAATTTGCTTCTTTATTACAGCAGGATGTGATAGAGGGCATTCAACCAAATCATTATGCAGCGATGAGATATGCTGAAGCGGCGAAGGAAGTACCACTGTTTGAAAATGAAACAATAACACAGATGCATCAACGCAGAATGTCATATTTATTCATCACTCGATTTTTAGTCGGTTTATTGGAGCGCAAGGATCGGGCAAGTATGTATGCGGGCTTTGAGGTACGTGTTCCCTTTTGCGATTACCGTTTAGTGGAGTATGCATTTAATATTCCATTTGAGCTGAAGACTGTGGGGAACATCGAGAAAGGTATACTTCGTCAAGCCTTCCTAGGTTCTATACCTGAAGAAGTACGACTTCGTAGAAAGAGTGCTTATCCATCTACCCAAGACCCAGTGTATTTCGCAGGTGTTCAGTCTATCTTTCAAGAGATGATGTCAAATCCGAATGCACCTCTTCATGATTTATTGGATAAGAAGAAAGTGATGCATGTAGTAGGTGGGAACTCCTCGCTACTGCAGGGAAAAATGCACTCTAGTCAAGGATTGTTACTCAAGCTAATGGAGTACTTTATTCAGGTAAATACGTGGCTAAGCGAATATAAAATTGTGCTGCAATCCGCTGGCCGTAATCTACACGGCTCAATGTAAACATTGAGATACCAGCACAATATTGAGTATGTAAGACTAATCTTTATTCTTTTCTACCTTGAGGTGTTTCCAGGTGAATCCATCGGTTGTATTTATGTATTCGGGTCAAGGCTCGCAGTATTATCAAATGGGAAAAGCCTTATTTGAGCACAATCGTATTTTTAGATCGTACATGAATGAATTAGATGCGAAAGTGCACGAGCTGATTGGCATATCGGTACAGAGTGAGTTGTATGGGACCACTAGGAACATGACAGAGCCTTTTACTCGTACGCTGCATACGCATGTTTGTATTTTTATGGTGGAATATGCCACTACGATGGTTTTGTTAGAAAATGGAATTGTC
This sequence comes from Brevibacillus sp. SKDU10, assembly GCF_001645205.1. Taxonomy (NCBI): domain Bacteria; kingdom Bacillati; phylum Bacillota; class Bacilli; order Caryophanales; family Paenibacillaceae; genus Brevibacillus; species Brevibacillus sp. SKDU10. Next base: position 8,253 of record NZ_LSSO01000201.1, read on the forward strand.
CCAGACGCTGTTATTGGTGTTAGTATGGGGGAATTTGCAGCATCGGTTGCAGCAGGTGTATGTAGTGTGGATACGGCACTCAAATGCGTTGTGAAGCAGGCACAATTACTAGAAAAACATTGTGATGAAGGGACTATGTTAGCTATTTTGGATCGTCCGTCCCTTTTTTTGTCTGATCCGGTGTTATATGAGAATAGCGAATTGGTTTCTATTCATAACGAGAATCATTTTATTGTATCAGGCAGAAAAGAACATATGGCAATGATTGAACAGTATGCGAAGAAAAATGGAATCATGTGTAGCAAATTACCAGTTACTCAAGGGTTTCATTCTTCTAGCATTGATCCTGCATCAGATGAATACGTTGCTTTTTTACAAAAGCAACTTTTTCTTGATCCTAAAATCCCTTATATATCGAGTGTGTCCGGCTGCTTGCTCAGAGAATGGAATACGGATTATTTTTGGCAGGTGATTCGTAAGCCCATTCAATTTACAGAAGGGATCACCTTCTTACAAAAGGACGATGATGATCGAATTTATATAGATGTAGGTCCTTCAGGAACGCTGTTTACTCTGTGTAAATCGATATCCAATCTAAAAAAGAATCAAATGATGCTACCCATTATTACTCCATATAAAACGGAGCTACAAAATTTGGATTATATCCTAACGAACTACGCTTGCAAAAGTAGGACTACAGTAAAAAAGGAGAATAAAAGTATGCTTGCTTTTGTATTCCCTGGACAAGGATCGCAAAAAAAAGGAATGGGGGGAGATTTATTTGATCAATATCCTGAAATCACGCGTCAGGCAGATTCGATTTTAGGATACTCCATTAAAGAATTGTGTCTAGAAGACCCATTAGGAAGATTGCAACAGACCGAGTACACACAGCCTGCGCTGTATACGGTAAACGCACTGATGTATTTGAATACCGTTAACGAAACGGGAAGAAAACCAGATATCCTAGCAGGGCACAGCTTAGGTGAATATAATGCGTTGTTTGCAGCAGGAGCTTTTGATTTTATAACTGGATTAAAACTGGTCAAAAAAAGAGGGGAAGTAATGAGCCAAGCCGTTGGAGGGGGTATGGCAGCGGTTATAGGAATAGATGAGAAGCAGATAAAGCATATCTTGCTTCAAAATCAATTAGATAGCATTGATATTGCGAATTTTAATTCCCCTCGCCAGTTTGTCATTTCCGGACTACAATCAGATATTGCTCGGGCCAAGCTGGTGTTTGAAACGGAAGGCATTACGTATATTCCGTTACGGGTAAGTGGAGCATTTCATTCGAGATATATGCGAGAGGCAAGAGAGCAGTTTAAGAATTATATTGATTCATTCTCGCTATCTGAATGGACCATCCCTGTATTGTCAAACGTCAACGCAAGATTCTATCAAAAAAACGATATGAAAATAAATTTGGTCAGACAAATAACTGAGTCAGTCCGCTGGTGTGAGACGGTGCAAGTGTTAATGGGATTTGAAGGAATTGAAATCAAAGAAATTGGACCAGGAAACGTGTTAACAGGACTGATGCGAAAAATAACTGCAGAAGCAACTCCAATCTATTTACCTATTGAAACAGAGCATCCGCCTACAAATGACACTATTCCTCAGCAATCCAATCGTGATAGCGATGAAAAGCACTCCATTCAACAACCAAACGCTAATGTGATTACAGCTATCGGATGCAAGCAATTTATGCAGGATTATCATTTGAAGTACCCCTATGTAGCTGGTGGTATGTATAAGGGAATCGCCTCTAAAGATGTAGTAGTGAAGCTGGGGAAGGCTGGGATGATGGGCTTTTTCGGTACTGGAGGCTTACAGCTGGCTCAAATCGAGGAATCGATTCAATACATTCAAAAGGAACTAACTAGCGGACAAGCGTATGGAATGAACCTTCTTCACACTCCGGATCAACAGGAAAGAGAAGATCAACTGGTTGATTTATATATTCGATATGGTATCAACGTCATAGAAGCATCTGCTTACATGAGCATTACTCCAGCATTACTAAAATATCGTGCACATGGAGTCAAACTGCTCCCGGATGGAGCTGTAGTGAGCACGAATCGAATCATAGGCAAGGTATCAAGAGCAGAAGTGGCTGAACTATTTTTACGTCCTGCCCCAGAGTACTTAGTTGAGAAAATGGTTAGGGAAAATCAAATTACCAGAGAACAAGCTCAATTGCTCAGTAAAATCCCTATGGCAGATGACTTGTGTATCGCAGCTGACTCAGGGGGGCCTACAGATGGAGCAGTAGGATATATTTTATTGCCAGCTATGATACAGCTACGTGATGAGATGATGAAAAAATATACGTACTCTAAGAAAATCCGAATCGGTGCAGCAGGAGGAATTGGTACTCCTGAGGCAGCTGCGGCAGCTTTTATTCTAGGTGCGGATTTTATCTTAACGGGTTCTATTAATCAATGTACCGTAGAAGCAGGTACAAGTGAGGCTGTTAAAGACTTGCTACAGCAGGTACAAATTCAAGATACTGCATATGCACCGGCAAAAGAACGGTTTGAAATAGGAGCTAAGGCTCAGGTTGTAAAAAAGGGAGTGTTTTTCCCTGCTAGAGCGAGCAGGCTGTTTGAATTATATTCTCGATATCAATCACTTGACGAGATGAGTGAAAAAGATAAAAAACTCATTCAGGTTAAATACCTGAAACGTAGTTTTGAGGAGGTTTATGAGGAATGCAAGCAGAACGCCTCCCCAGTTGAAATAGATAAGGCAGAAAAAAATCAGAAGTATAAAATGGCTATGATTTTTAAGTGGTACCTAGCTCATTCTATTCAAGTAGCAATAGATGGTATTTTGGAACAACAAGCAGATTACCAGATTTATTGTGGGCCAGCGTTAGGGGCGTTTAATGACTGGGTAAGGGGAACAAGCTTGGAGAGCTGGAAAAATCGTCATGTAGATGAGATCGGTGTAAAAATAATGGAAGAAACTGTTGAAGTTTTGAATGGAAAATTTCAAAATTTTGTGATGTGCTAGTCTGATTGGAAAATTCATTACTGAAACGAGGTATATTTCATGTTATCCACCTTACATCATTATTCTCATGGGTATTTGGCAATTCCAGTGCTTTTATCGTGCAAAAAAAGAGGTTTATTTGATCTTTTGCAAAAAAGTCAGACTACTCCGTTTAGTCAGCTTGTAGATGAGCTACATGCTAATAGTGGTCATTTACGCAGTGCTCTTCAATTATTAGAATCTCTACAAATCCTGTGTCGAGATAGTAAGGATACGTATGCTTTACTGTCCGGATGGAATGTGGTAGAAACAATTCCGGAAGATGTCATGGAGCTATTCGATTTTCCGATGAAGGAATACTTCAAAAAATCCCAGAGAAAGCATCGTTTGCAAAAATGGATTGAGCTGTCCGGTAAACAATGGAATGTCGACAATGTGATGTATTCACATTTTTTAGATGGGATCGTAATGATTCCTTTGTTATTCTCGTTAAATGAACAAGGATTCATTTTGCGGGATTCTCCTCAGCAAAATGAATTATTGCTCCAAAACCTATTTGGTATCGCGAAGCAAGAAATTACACAGTTATTTCAGCAAAAGAATTGGCTGGATCAAACAAGAAAGAACGGGGTTTTAACGGAAACCGGCAAGTATATGCTAGACGCGATTTTGAATACAGCATCCATTCATTCCTATCGTTCCATCATAAAAAATATGGATCAGCTACTATTTGGTGATTGCCAAGCTATTGTTGCTAGCACGAATCAAGCGTATGAGACATATATGGAACGTATGCTAGAGATGCTAGCGTGTGGCTTTCAGCAAGAGGAGTATTTTCGTGATTTAGAACAGATAATCATTTCTATTTTTAATAGAGAACCAGTAGAGGAGCAGCCGAAATATATTGCTAATATGGGATGTGGCAATGGGGTGCTTCTAAAAAAAATATACGAGACGATCAAAATGAAGTCACGAAGAGGCAAGAGGTTCGATGAATATCCCTTGACGTTGATTGGAATTGACAACAAGAAAGAATCTCTAGCAAAAACCGCTATCACTCTAAAGGATATCAACCATGTTTTGCTCAAAGGGACGCTTGATAATCTAACTGAGCTTATGACTGATTTAGGAAAAGAAGGAATTCGTGACACAGAACATATCTTACATGTTCAGTCATTTTTTAATCACGATCGACCTTTCATCGCATCAGCAGAAACAGATGAAGCAAGTGATCAGGCTCCAAGCTTCACCAAGTCAATTTTTGTAGATCAAAATGGACGTGAATGCTCTTCTGCATCAGGAATGAAAAAACTGCACGAACACCTGCAACTTTGGTCACATCTAGTAAATAAGCATGGCTTGATCCTTTTAGAAGCGCATTGTTTGGAACCGAAAATAATTAGTCCATATATGGATAAAGGTGAAGGCTTACATTTTGATGCGATTCATAGATTCTCGCAAAAGCTGTTAGTAGAAGCGGATACTTATATGTTGACTGCCGCAGAGGTAGGATTGTTTCCTCATAAACAATATTTTCATAAATATCCAAAAACCTTGCCTTTTTCACACATTACGTTACATTCGCTTGAGCAGAGAGAATATAGGATTAGGATGGCACATGAGGATGACATTTCGGTATTAAGGCAGCTTGAGCTGCAATGCTGGGGGGAGGAACTAGCTGCTCCTACTGAAAGGATTTTACACAGAATAAGGAAATATCCAGAAGGGCAGTTAGTTCTTGAAGTAGATAATCGAGTAGTAGGTGTTATTTATTCACAAAAAATTAGAGATATGAACGATATAAAGGCATTTCAAAGCAATGCTGTTGAACAGCTTCACCATCCTGAAGGGACAATTATCCAATTGTTAGCTATCAATATCCTGCCAGAGATGCAGGATCGCAAGCTGGGAGATCAGCTTTTAGAATTTATGCTTCAACGCTGCAGTTTGATAAGCGGAGTCAGGAGTGTCATTGGGATAACAAGATGCAAGGATTATCAGCGATATTCTACGATCGCTATGGACAAATATATCACTCTTCGTAATAAAAATAATAAATTAGTCGATAAAACATTGCGATTTCACGAAATGCATGGAGCAAAGATTAAAGAATTAATTCCGAACTATCGTCCATTAGATGATGCCAATCTTGGCTATGGTGTACTTGTTGAATACGACATGTTAAATCGGGGAAATGATGAGTCTCCTGCTATAGAAAGAAATCAAGAAGGTCATGAGAAGAATAGCCATTCTTTTCAAAGGGGGAGCACGGATCGTTCTGAGACTATTACAGCTTTTGTATTAGATTGTATAAGTTCTCTTTTAAATGAAGAGAGAAAGGATGTTCTAGCTTATGTAGATCGTCCTCTTATGGAGCTTGGCTTGGATTCAGGAGATTTGCTGGAATTAAACGATCAGCTAGGTACGAGGTTTCTAATAGAACTCGAAACAACATTCTTTTTTACATACAATACCGCTAGAAAAATCATTTCGTATCTCATAGAAAATGCAGATGAAATAGCGCAAGCGTCTGCATCGGGAGAATCTGTTTCAAAAAACGAGGCAGTTTCAAGAAGTCATTCTGATGTAGAAAAGGATGACATTGCAATCATAGGCGCGGCCTGTCGTCTTCCTGGAGGAGTGAGCAATCTCGAGGAATTATGGGAATTATTAGTTAACAATCGTGATGCTATTAGACAGATGCCTGAGCATAGATGGGCTTGGCCTGATACAATTCATCCTGCTACGGAGCATAAGGGAATAGATCAAGGTGGATTTTTGGATCATATTGCTGAATTTGATCCGCTGTTTTTTAGAATTTCCCCTTCAGAGGCGGAGATTTTGGACCCTCAGCAACGTTTACTTATGGAATTAAGCTGGGAGTGTATAGAAGGGGCTAATTATTCTGCAAGCTCGATTTCAGGTAGTAATACAGGTGTATTTATAGGGGCAAGCGGCTCCGATTATAGCAAGCTTTTAGATCGCTGCAGTGATGAGGTTCAAGCTAAGTATGGAATAGCTACATCCATGGCGATTCTATCTAATCGAATCTCTTATTTTTATAATTTTCATGGTCCTAGTGTTCAAATCGATACAGCTTGCTCCAGTTCTTTGGTTGCCGTTCATCAAGCCGTTACATCTCTACAAATCGGAGAGTGCGAGCAGGCTTTAGTAGGCGGGGTCCATCTTATGTGTCATCCTGCTAACAGCATTGCTTATTATAAAGCTGGAATGCTGTCCACAGATGGAAAATGTAAAACGTTTGATAAAGCTGCAAATGGCTATGTTCGTGGGGAAGGTGGAGTTGTACTACTGTTAAAGCCTGTGAAACAGGCAGAGCGCGATGGTGACTCTATCCTTGGTGTCATAAAAGGAACAGCTATTAATCATGGAGGACAGGCAAACGGAATAACTGTGCCCAATCCAGCAAAGCAAGCTGCCTTAATCAAGAAGGCCTTCCGCTCGGCAAATATTGCCCCAGAGTCTGTAGGCTATATTGAAGCACATGGGACAGGCACTTCATTAGGTGATCCGATTGAATTTGCAGCCTTGAAGGACGCATTTTTAGAGCTTTCACAGCAAAGTGACAACAGAAATGAACCATATTGTGGGTTAGGCTCTATTAAAACAAATATCGGACACCTGGAAGCTGCCGCCGGGTTGGCAGGCTTAGTTAAGGTTTTAGTCAGTTTACGCCATCGTATGATACCGGCAACGTTGCATTTTCAGGAATTAAACCCACACATTCCTATTGAAAATTCACCATTTTATATTGTAACGAGTAATCAAGAGTGGATGCCACCGCATAGAGAAGGCTTGCGTAGAGCGGGAATTAGCAGTTTTGGCTCGGGTGGTTCAAATGCTCATATTGTGATTGAGGAATATCGGTCTAACCATCGTGTAGATACGAAAAGGGCTACCAGTAATAGCAATCCTGTCATGATTGTGCTGTCGGCTAGGAATGAAAATCGTTTACAAGAACAAGTGAAGCAATTATTACAAGCAATTAAAAAGCAAAACCTGACTGATGTTCAACTCAAAGATATGGCCTATACCCTTCATGTTGCAAGAGAGGCAATGGAAGAGAGATTTGCTGCCGTCGTATGCGATATTGATGAATTAGAAAAATCATTAATCGATTACCTTGATAGGAAAGGAACACTGAAAAGCAATTATCAGGGGAATGTGAATGAGAATAATTCGATTTCTAGTTTATCGATTGGAAATGAAGAAAAGCATGAGATGGTTAATCACTTTATTATTAACAATGATTTACATCAATTGGCCTATTTATGGGTGTCGGGACTAGACATTGATTGGAAGGTGCTGTACAAATCCGAGGCAGATTATCGAAAAATGTCACTTCCAACATATCCGTTTGCAAGAGAGCGTTATTGGATATCAGAAATAAGTTCCCGTTACGACATTAGCCAGACAGAAAAAATATCTGCGGACACACGCAATATGCTTCATCCGCTGTTGCAGCAAAATACATCTAATTTATCAACGATTCGCTTTTGCTCCACGTTTACAGGCAAGGAATTTTTTCTAAAAGATCATGTAGTGAATGGCAGCAAGGTATTACCTGGTGTTGCTCATCTGGAAATGGCGCGCAAGGCTATGGAGCAAGCTTTGGAAACTAAGCATGATCAGGTGATTGAACTTCATAACGTGATTTGGAAAAAGCCCATCCTCCTAGAGGAACAATCGAAGCAAGTGCAGATTCGCGTTTTTTCAGGAGTACAAGGTGAGATAAATTATGAGATTTACAGCGAGGAAATACCAGAAAGCGGCAAACCTGTTGTGTTTAGTTCAGGCTATGCAGTATGCAGGGACCAAAAGGAAGCATTAGTCTTGGATATCTCCGGCATACACTCTGCATGTAAGCAGCATGTGCTGACAGGTAGAGAATGTTATCAAGCCTTTCAGCAGGTAGGGATTACTTACGGCAAAAGCCATCAAGGAATACAGCGTGTGCATATAGCAGAGGATCAGGTATTGGCCGAGCTAGTCTTGCCTGCTTGCATAGAACATACCCAAGAACAATATGTCCTGCATCCTAGTCTAATGGATGCGGCTTTACAGGCATCCCTTGTATTTCAGATGCAATTACAGAATAGCTATAACACGTCCGTACAGCCATCGTTACCTTTTGCTTTGGAAATGATCGAAATAGTTCGCCCGTGCACATCAAAAATGTGGGCTCATGTACGACATAGTGAAGATTATATCAGCGGAAATGAGACACATAAGTATGATATCGACCTTTGTGACGACAGAGGAAACGTTTGTGTCCGAATGTTTGGATTTTCGTCAAGAATATTAGAGGGAGATATTGCAACCGGTGGCTCTATTGATTCTACACAGAGAGAAACGATAATGACACTGCCATTTGAACCCGTGATGACATCCCCGATTTGGGAAGCAATCCGTCATGAAAAAGGACAAAAGCTTCCTGCTCTCAATGACAACCTAGTCATAGTCGGAGGCAATGAAAGCATGTGGAATGAAATCCGAAAGCAATACCCGCATGCGCATGTGCTATCCATTCATCATGATCATTCAGTTGAGGAAATGGTCCAGATATTCAGCCAGCTCGATCCCATCGATCATATGCTATGGATTGCACCAGAGGAGCAGTTGCCATCCCTAACAGACGA
>NZ_LSSO01000202.1:0-11937 GCF_001645205.1 Brevibacillus sp. SKDU10
GTTTAGTATTTTATTAAGAAATCTTGATAAGGAGTAAAATACTATGTCTAATTCGAAAAATATTGATAAGAGTATTTCAGCAGGGTTAACCATACTTCTTGCAACTGCATGTGGTATCATTGTAGCTAATCTTTACTATGCACAGCCTTTGATTGGGTTAATTAGCACTGCAATTGGGCTTTCTACTAGTAGTGCTGGCTTGATTGTAACGCTAACCCAGATTGGATATGTTGTCGGCTTACTATTTCTTGTACCTTTAGGAGATATTGTTGAAAACCGAAAGCTGGTGGTCACAACGTTACTTCTAAGTGCAGGTTCCCTGACAGCCACAGTATTTGTAAAACACGGAATACTTTTCTTAGTGGCTTCATTTTTCATCGGGTTGGGATCGGTCGCAGCACAAGTGCTTGTACCTTTTGCATCCTACCTCGCATCGGAAGCTACACGCGGCCGCGTTGTTGGCAATGTCATGAGTGGTCTGTTACTTGGTATCATGCTTTCGCGGCCGATATCAAGCCTAGTAGCTGATATCTGGGGATGGAGTGCAATATTCGCCTTGTCTGCCGGAGTAATTGTTGTCCTCGCGATCGTATTATCAAAAGTACTCCCTACTAGAAGGCCAATGGAAAACACAAACTATTCCGCCTTACTCGGTTCCATGTGGCAACTGCTGCGAACTACCCCGACCTTACGCCGTCGCGCGATCTATCATGCATGTGTTTTCGGGAGTTTCAGTTTATTCTGGACGACAGTTCCGTTATTATTATCTAGCCCTACTTTTCAGTTTTCTCAGAAAGCTATAGCAATATATGCACTTGTTGGAGTGGCGGGTGCGATAGCTGCGCCAGTAGGCGGTCGTCTGGCTGATCGCGGCTTGACTCGACTTGCCACAGGGATAGCTCTCGTTGTTGTCTTCGTTTCTTTATTACTGCCACTTATAATTCAAAGTAGCTCGCCCGTCGGAATAGCTGTTCTAGTATTCGCAGCTATTCTGTTGGACATGGGAGTTTCCGCAAACCTTGTGCTCAGTCAACGTTCGATTTTCTCGTTGGGGCCAGAAATTCGTAGTCGATTAAACGGCTTATTCATGGCTATTTTCTTTTTAGGTGGTGCTATCGGCTCCTCTATCGGCGGTTGGGCATACGCCTTAGGTGGATGGAGTGCAGCATTATGGATTGGAATAGCTTTTCCGGTCATAGCATTGCTTTATTTTGCAACAGAGAAATAGTTCTTTGATCAAACTTTAGCAGTCAGGATTCGCCTGACTGCATGAATATGGTTTCTATTTCCATTTGCTGTCGGGAAGAAGGTAAAAGCTCCACGTTTAAACACTTTAACCACAACAAGAAGCATAGCTTAATTACTAATAAGATAAATGTGATAAGTCACACCATTTTGGAATATTGTCCCTATGCCTTTAACCTTTTTCTCTACAAAAAAATCCCGTTTCACTGTTAAAAAGTGAAACGGGATCTAATCATTAACAATCAAAATATATAAAACACAGCTACCTACATGAGTCAACATTTCGGTATTCTTTTTACATGCCCTTCTGCATTCATGATTTATCCGACTCTTTTATCCATCAGCCCAGTTTAATCACACAACTGCCTAACACCTTATCCCCAAAAACTAGCTCCAGATGGTCGCCATCTGCAATCGCACCCACGCCTGCCGGTGTACCTGTAAACAGGACATCTCCTTTTCCTAGACCAAAATGCTCCCCTGTAAAATCAACCAAGGACTGAATGTCAAAAATCATGTCTGTGATATTGCCCCGTTGTACTTCCTGACCATTTTTCAACAGGCTAAAATCCACCTTTTCCAGCTCAGCTATACTGCTAATTGGTGTGCTTGCAGTAAGAATAGCGGAGTTACGGAAGCCTTTCGCCAATAGCCAAGGAAGCTTCTTCTCTTTTAATTGGTCCTGTAAATCTCGCATGGTAAAATCAATGCCTAGTGAAACACGATCGATTAACTCGTCTGCTTTCATTCCCTTTTGATAAGCTTGATTTATATGTACGACCAGCTCCACTTCGTAGTGAATGGCCCCCTGATCATTTGGCAGCAGGATATCTTGTCCATCCGCAATCACCTGAGCATGGGTTGGCTTCATAAAAAGAAATGGAGATGTCGGTACCTGATTACCTAGTTCTGCTGCATGTAAACGATAGTTACGACCTACACAAAAGATGTTTTGCACTTGTTCCATGTCTTCTACCTCTTTTCTGCTAGCTAAGGAATGAGTCTAGTAACAACGATCCATTGATCGACTTCCTTGCGTTATAGATGTCATTGCTCTCTTATTTTAACACTGAACACAGAGATTTGGTGCATGCTTATGAAAATTCCATGAGCCACTACCTGCACATTATGTTGAAATTGGTAAGGATACTCATATTCGTCCTACTCCACTTTTGCCCTATCAGGATCGAGCAAATGCTAGGTCCTGCACAAAATGTAGTCGGACCCCTTGCACATGAAATGATTTTTCCATCCATTATTTCCAGCTTGGTCCCACGATAGCCAGTTTCCCTTCATCCATTTCCATGGATCATAACAGTTCAAGTAAGAAGCATGAAAAAATCCAAGACCCCTTCATAATAGGGTGTCTTGGATCTCGCAAGCTTTACACCTGACGCTCTGCTACAATATATTGCACATACTCTTCTGCACTCTTTTGAACAGTATGCTCATTTGCTTGATATACCCCATGGAAAATATACGCAGGCAAAAATGTCGTACCGATTAAATTACTTGTTGCTTGGAAAGGCTTCAATAATTCGCTCATGGAATACTGATTCAGGCCGCCAGCACGATATTTATCCTCCGAGCTTCCAGTGGTTATCGCAAGGATTAAATCTTTGTTGTGTAATTTGTTGCCATTCGTACCGTACGCCCAGCCATGTGTGAGAACTGTATCCTGCCACTTTTTAAGTAACGACGGCGAGCTATACCAATAGAACGGGAACTGTAAAACAATTCGGTCATGCTGCTCACATAGCTGTTGTTCTGCTTCTGCATTTATTTGTTCATCAGGATATTCCTTATACAGCTCATGTACGGTAATCGCTGCATGCTTCTTTGCTTCCTCTATCCAAGCGCGATTAACAACCGATTCCTCCATATTAGGATGAGCAGCAATAACTAACACCTTCATGAGATTACCTCCGAATTAACTGAGATTACACTTCTTTAGTTAAGCGCTGTCCTAGTAGCCTATTTTTTGTTCAATCCTTGCTTCTCTATAAATTCCTTCATATACATACGGGCAGGTTTGGACAGCATATTGGCCATCTGACCTGTCCATGTATCTGAACGTTCGCCTTGTGTACGTTCCTGATAGTAGCTAGAAATCGTTGCGTTATACTCCTGTAATTGCTGTTGATAGCTCTGTTTATCCTGATTATATTTCTCCTGATGGTACACATGCCCCATCGGCAAACGTGGCTTTTGACTCGACTCCTGTAATGGATAGCCTACTGTCATAGCAAAGAGTGGCATAACGTGAGTAGGGATGTCTAAAAGCTCTGTGACGGCCTGCAATTGATTGCGCAAACCACCAATATAGCAAATGCCAAGTCCCATAGATTCTGCTGCAAGAGCCGCATTCTGTGCTGCAAGGGTCGCGTCGATCACCGCTACCATGAATTTTTCTGTGCTTTCAATGGCTGTAGACAGGTCTTTCCCTTCCATCTCGGCAATCACCTGATGACGGTGTAAATCGGCGCAAAACACGAATAGATGCCCATTGGTTTCCACATACGGTTGATTACCGCATAGCTCAGCCAACTTGCGTTTTGTCTCTTTATCTGTAATTCCGATGATGGAATAAGCTTGTATGTAACTGGAGGTTGAGGCCGCTTGGGCACATTTGACAATGGTCGTAATTTGTTCTTCTGATAACGGACGATCCTCGTACTGTCGAATAGAACGATGGTTCAACATGGTTTCAATGATGTTATTCATAGATATCTCCTCCCATTTCCTGCTCTTGCCTAACTAGGAACGAAAAAATCTGTCCCTCCCTCTATTAAATATCCAAATGAAAGGATAAGCAAACGCTGAAGGAAAAGAAAGTGTAACAAGAAAAGTCAGTCTTTTCTTTTCCTTGTGTTAATCCTTATACGGATCAAACTCATCCGCCCCTGCCATGCATACTCCTACAGGCTTTAACACATGTAAAACATCTAGGGTTTCGGCGTGAGCTTGCAGGACATCCTGTAGCTTTTTATAAACAAAGGGACTTTCATCGGGGCCTGCACCTCTAAGCTCTACCCCAAAATCCTGCACCGCTTTTTTCATCTGCTCCTCGGTAATCTTTCCTCCGCTACGCTTGCGAGTTTTCCAATTAAGCCGACCGGCGGCCTCTGTTCGGCTCATCATTCTACCTGCACCATGCACCGTACTGTAAAAAGCTTCTTTATTTTCCTTCGAATCCTTTCCTTGAACAATGACGGAAATATCCCCCATACTACCGCCAATAAATCCAAGCTGGCCCGGTGCGGAAGGAGTTGCCCCTTTACGTACGACAACATACTCCTTCTGATCATGTATTTCCTTCCATGCAAAATTATGATGATTGTGCACCTCAAACGTACTCGAGGCTCCTAAAATTTTCAATACCTGATCAATCACATAATCCCGTCCTGCATAAGCGTACTTACCGGCTAAGCTCATTGCTCGCAGATACATATCACCAATTTCCGTATCCAAATCTAGCAGAGTCGGTGCTTGATCCATGGACTCTCCTGGCGCCTTGTCGGAAAAACCTCGACCGTGAGCCAAATTAAGAAACCCACTTGCAGTCTTATGACCAAAGCCACGACTGCCAAAGTGATTCGCAATCCATACGGCGTCCGTAGCTTCCTCCACTAAAATATCGACAAAATGATTACCGCTACCTACCGTCCCTAATTGGTTTTGCGCCAATAAATAAAGTGATTGGTATTCTTTTTTGCCAATTTGCTTATACACGTGCCAGTTATCATCATCAAACAGCTCGTGATCTACTTTTTCATTATTAACGCGGCCCATTCCAAAAGAGATGCGCTTGGCAATTTTGTTCATAATAGCAGGCATTTTTTGCTGAATATCCCGATACAGTAAATTAGTGCGAACCGCCTTGTTACCGCATGCTATATCATAGCCTACTCCAGATGGGGAGATTTGTCCTTCGTAGACGACAACTCCCCCAACCGGTTGGGAGTACCCTTTATGATGATCTGCCATCAATAACACCTGCACAACATTTCCATGCTGAGCGCAAGTTACAGCTTGCGAGACAGCATTTTCTAGCGGTGTTCCCCAGACACGAACATTTTGAATCGTTTGGTACATGTTACACTCTCCTAGTTGTTATTCTTTTCAAAATACTCCGATTTTACCTTTTGCCAGTGGTCTTATAACATGATTGTAGCAAACTTGCCTCAATCTTTGCATCTTTTATCCAATTCGATTGTATATTTTTCTCCTTATGCTAAAATAATTCCAACTATCTGATAATTCCGCAATAAACCAATAAACGAAGATCAAGAGAGGAACAGGTATGATGAATCCAGAACAAATCTTTCCAAAGCTTGAAACAGAGAGACTCATTCTTCGTCAGTTGCAGCCCTCTGATGCACCTGCCATCTTTCATTATTTCTCCAAGGATGAAGTAATGAAATATTATGACTTAGAAACGTTCTCAGAACTAGAACAAGCAGAAAACCTCATTTCTTTATTTAACGAACGTTATTTAGCAAAGCAAGGGATTCGCTGGGGCATTACACGAAAAGCGGACGATGTAGTGATTGGAACCTGCGGATATCATAATGTGCTTACGGAACATTCCAAAGCAGAAATTGGTTACGAGCTAACTCCTGCGTTTTGGCAGCAGGGGATCATGACTGAAGCGGTTCAAGCAATTATACATTTTGGATTTTCTCAATGGAATTTGAATCGGATTGAGGCCTTTATTAATCCGGAGAATGAGGGGTCCAGAAAACTTTTAACCAAAATAGGGCTTCGAGAGGAAGGCTTCCTGAAGGAATATTTTTTCGAAAAGGGCTGTTTTGTTGACGCTGTTATTTTTGCCATTTTGCGAAGGGAATTCAATCATAAAAGATAAAAATGAGAGACCTTTATCCCAAAAGATAGAAGGTCTCCCTTTCTTTTCTGATGCGGCTGTTGGTAACTTTTATCCTTCCTGAGAATTTGATAGCTGTGGCGAACCAGTAACCTGTAGCTATCTGTATCCTCAAAATAGTTGTTCTATTCATTTAGCTTTATAAGCGCAGAACCTCAGCAACCTCCCCTAGTGCCTTTGCAATCCGAGCTTCCTCTACAATAGAGGCTACTAAAATGAGCGTATTTAACAACCTTTCAACACTTATCTCTATGCTAGCTGGGGTCATTTTTCTACAAGAGGAATTGGGATATTACCATTACGTAGGAGCAGCCATGATTGTAGTCGGAGTGATTGGTACTTCCTTTTCAGGACAAAAGAGACAACAAACACAAAGCATGGCAAAATCCTAAACATGAAATATGTTATAGCATGATCGATAAGTACTGGTCTTGAGTCTTTCTAATAGCTCAAGGCTTATTTAATAAGATAGTATTTTTAGTTTTTTGTTCATTTCGAAGGTTAAGTACGGAAGGCTGTCTAACACTTTTTTCTCAGCAGTTGCAAAAGAATACGATTCAAATATTGTTTTTTTTGTTAAAATGAAACCTGGGAGTGCCAATGTATAAACTTCCTCTATTCCATCATCTAAGGAGTGTCAAAATGGGAGCCTATCTCGTACCAATTCAAACTGCATTATTCATATTTCTCCTTGTAGCCTTCGTCTTGACTGTTCCTTATATGATCTTTAGCTATAGACGCTATGGCTACATCAATAAGTATCGTGTCCTTTTCCTGTCTTCTTTTTTATTTTACGCACTATGTGCCTATTTTCTAGTAATTCTACCTTTGCCGGACATCATCGATACTTGTTCTATCCAATCACCGGGAACCGTTTACTACAATTTACAGCCATTTTCCTTTGTACAGGACTTTCTTAAGGAGACAAATCTTGTCTGGTCCAAACCAGCTACCTATCTGTCGGCCTTACGAGAACGTGCCTTTTTGCAGGCAGCCTTTAACTTCCTATTATTGTTGCCATTAGGTGTCTATGTACGGTATTTCTTTAAGAAAGGTTGGAAGTTTGCATTAGGTGTAGGCTTTGCAACGTCTCTCTTTTTTGAAATAACACAGCTAACTGCCCTCTATGGCTTTTATACTTGTCCATATCGTCTATTTGATATTGATGATTTGATGCTAAATACGTCCGGTGCAGTAGCTGGATATTTCATAGCGCCATTTCTACTGATCATGTTCCCTCCTAAGGATCAATTAGATCAAGGGATTAACTTAGACGAGAAGCCTGTTGGCTACATACATCGTTTGTTAGCCTTCACGATTGATTCTCTGATCGTAGAAAAGCTAACATCTGTGTTTACAGATTTGTTTGTTAGAAATACACCTTCTACGAACTGGGGAGTTACGACATTTCAGTATCCGATCATTACTTTTGCCTGCTTCATTCTTTACTTTATAGGAATGACCTATTTATGCAAAGGGCAAACCGTTGGACTATGGCTATTGCGTCTTAGAGTTGTATCCACCGCACATCAGGAGCTACCAATAAAAGAGATCGCCAAGCGGAACATCTCCTTCTATATCGGGAATATCGGCATTACCTCCATAGGCTATTTTATCCTTAATGGATTGCCAACCACCCTATCTTACTATCCGCTGCTCTACATTATGATTTTTGGAGTAGTTTTCTTATATCAGACCGTGTTAGTACTTCATTTCGTACTGATCATACTGCGAAGAAAACGACAATTTTACTATGAAACCATTAGCCAAACAAGAATTGTACGTAAAATAAAAGAACTCAAAACAACGGATTAAAGGCGAGCTGATCTCAGTTAAAAAGCTTGGAGTTTCATTCTCCAAGCTTTTTTATATGCACGCAAATGACAAGAGTATCCCTTACAAAACAGAATACAAAAATCCTGAATAGAAGATATCGGGACAAATAACGGTAAAATTTATTGAACTTTTCTGAATTTTAAAATAATATATAAGAAATTTGATTTATATTACAATTTTTAGGAGGATTGTGATTCGATGAAAAAAATGTCGCTTGCAGTAATCGGTCTTGTTAGCTTATTAAGTACGTCTAGCGTTTATGCATGGGATGGTCCCGCTACATCAACAGCATCTAAGGACAAGCTTACAGTAGAGTCCCTGCCTGAAAAGATGCCTGGTAAAACCGTTCTTGAATTCACAAATGGAACATTTACGGTGAAGGAAGAAGGTAAACCATTACAGGTAAAAGCCCTTTCTGCCAGTGAAGAGTATTCACCTGAAATAGTAGAAAAAATGCAGCACTCAGAAATTGTAACCGATGAGGAGCTAGCCCAATTGCCTGTACACCCAGAAATCGTATGTAACGAGATTGAACCTCAAGAGGGAATGCTTGCCTACTACAATGTGGAGGGTGATCTGTATAAGGTAACACTAGACGGAGTAAATGTGTTAGCAGCTTGGGCGAAGGGACCAGCAGTACCAGGTACATATGGCCCGTGGGGTGCGCACAAAAACAAGATTATTGCGACTGCCACCAATGTTGAAGGTACAGGACGTGTCACCAACTTCACAGATGCAATCGGAGATCATGATAATCGCCTAAAAAAATATGACGCCGCTACCAAAGGAGTATACGATAATCCAAAGAGCAATACCTCGATTCGTGTTCGCAATTTTAATAATGATCGCATTGTCTATGTATATAAAAATGATATAGGTGCCTTACCAGATGCAGTCCTCGATGTTTGGCAGCCTACTCTTGCGGATTTTGGTGAAAAAGTCTCAGACTATACTAGTTTCCCTGGCCGCTATTATTATGTAAAATAAGTAATATCGCAATTCACCACATTATTCAGGAGATTCTAATCAATGAAAAAACAACTCCTCTTTTTCTTCATGATACTTTCTACCTTACTTATTTCTTGTAGCTCTGCCAAATCACCTTATCTCTCCATCACGGTAACAGCAGGCGAAGGTGACCAGCTTCTGTCCACTACCTATGAATATGACCTATCTACTAAACAATTATTGATACGAGGACAAGTGCCTTATACATCGCAGTATCCTTTAACTGCTGTGGATGTCAAACGACAGGTGATTTACTATACCGGACGCGATCAATCTGGATTAGCCGATCAGTTACAGGTGTATGATTTGACATCAAAACAATCTCAGACGCTTACAACCGATTTATTCGCTATCAATGAATTGTTTACTATTGACAAACAAGTAATTTTGGCTGCTTCTTCCAAAAAGGCAACAGACAATCATATCATGCCACTCGCTTCCTATGATTTGGATCATAAGCAATTCCGATTCTGGTGGGACCCCAACAAGGAGGATACCACCGTTAAGTTTGCAAAACCCATTCCTGGAACCAATCGGTTATATGCTGGGCTATACTCATTTGGGGAAAGTTTCACCAATCTTGAAAAAGCAAATCAGCAACAGCTACAGGACGGAGCAGAGCCCCCTCTCTACACAGTATTCGAGTTTGATGATAGGGGAAATAAAATCAAGAAATGGTTTGAGACAAAAGAGGAGTTACCTTTCTTTGCACTATCTTCTGATCAAAAACAAGCCTTTTACAGCAGTGCTACTACCACCTTTACTCCTAGAAGCTATCAGTTCCTTGAGCTTGCCACTTCTTCCAAAACTCCTTTTACACCATTTGAACAGATTTCTGATGCGTTTTTTGAACCTGGGGATCAGGGCTTGTTGCTGCTTGGTACCTATCAAAAAAAACGTGGTGTTTATCGATACGATCTCCAAAGCATGGAAGTTACATTACTAATGGAAGAGCCTCCTAAAGCATTTATAAACAATTTCACTCTAATGGAAAAGTAACGCAAAGGAACACGCAGACGGAATCATATTGCCGTCTGCCTTCCTTATGCAGCATAGTCGAAAGGATTGGACCAAACGACTTACAACTGGCAAAAGCTGGCACCTTTTCAATTAAAATGCCCGCAACTCCTCTTGGCCGCGGGCATTTTATAGATTTTCCTTACATCTGTGCATCCATCATTCTTCGCAGATGTAAGATTATGTTTTCCTCCATAAACTCTACGTCGTCATACGTAATATAGTCACCTTGTTTTACGTTTCTTTTCAGACGGATGTGCGGACTAATTAAACCAATCGGCAATGCATTCATACGCTGTTTATCCGTAGCTGTCACGATCCTACCAAATGCCGTGAATCCACCGATACAATCTAATGCGTCACCAGGCAGCAAATCTTTTTTAGCTACCGCCACGGTTTCAGCTACAGAGCCATAATACGGTATAATGGTTGGCTCTTGATCTAAATAAGCTTTGGCTACCGAAAGCGGTGTTTCTAAACTACACAGGTGATACGGGCGATACAATACATAATGTGGGCCATTCCCCATTTTGAGATATCGCATTTCATGGTGTACTTCTTCTTTATCAGACGTAATGATTGCAAACACACCTGGAGCAATTCCATCCACATACTCTACGATCTTATGCTGATGTAAAATACCGCCATGCTCTTGTAACCGGAAAATGTCTGGCAATTCCCTCACTCCTGATTTTACTCCATGCATACCAGGTATATCAGGAATAAAGCCAGTAGCATTAGCTACGCATGTCATCTCTACCATCGTCTTGGTTCCATCCTGGAAAGAAGCAATCATCTTCGGACTAGCACCTTTTTGGAGCGCTTCCTCACGCGCCGTGTCCGGATTTGCAAAGTAATTTACTTGATTGTTTTTTCCCTTTCCAAGCGCCACAATCTCAAATCCTAATGCATCTGCAAAATCATGCAATTCCATAATACATCCAGGCTCGTCCCCTGCTGTCCCTGTATAGACCAACCCTGCGGCTCTAGCCATTTTTGAAAGGAGCGGGCCAACAGTCACATCTGCCTCCGCATTTAACATCACTACGTGTTTTTGATTCATAATACCATCCCATGCCATTTTAGCGCCGATATTAGGGACCCCTGTCGCATCAACGATCACATCTACTTCCTTGAGACTAGCTATCAGAGAGGCATCCTTCGTGACAACTACGCTTCCTAGATTGATGGCTTGATCTGCTTTATCATTATCTTCCGTTTCATAAATATCGGTATCTCTCACTCCAGCCTTTTTGTACGCATTCACTGCATTTTCTGGTGCAATATCGGCTGTAGCAACCACTCGCATGCCTTTCATCGACTCAATTTGAGAGATCAGCCCGCGCCCCATTTGCCCTGCCCCGACCAAACCTACCTTGATAGAGCCTCCGTCTTTTGCCAACTCAGCTAGTTTTCTATTGATGTTTAGCATCATACTTCTCCCCCTTGGTTTTGTAGGAACGGATTTTTAGTAACGTACAAAAGCAATGACCGTATCAATAGCAGGAACCGGCAACTCCTTCTCTTCCACATGGATGGTACCCGGTAACTCTGGGGTAGGCTCTCCATCAAACCTAAGTGTACAGTGACCCATGCTTTGAAGTGTTTCATTAGCTGTTGCTCCGACTGCTGCAATCCTATACTTTCTATCTCCAACAACCAGAAAATCGCCTGCTTGTACAGGTGCAAACAATGTTGCTTTGGTGTGTAGAACAGCGATATCGTGCAATTCGTCTGGAACATTATCATCAAAAATAATCAGCGTACGTTCTGTTAGAAAGCTTTCGACCAATTCTCCAATTTTGGTGGCTTTTGCTTCTAGCAATGTTGTCATTGGATTCTCTCCTTCACGAATATTCCTGCGTTTTTTTATCCCACACACAAATGAATTAATTATTCTGAATAAAGTCCAAAGCTGAATAAATAAGCAATCACAACAGCAAGAG
>NZ_LSSO01000203.1:0-20665 GCF_001645205.1 Brevibacillus sp. SKDU10
ATTCTCTCCTTCACGAATATTCCTGCGTTTTTTTATCCCACACACAAATGAATTAATTATTCTGAATAAAGTCCAAAGCTGAATAAATAAGCAATCACAACAGCAAGAGGACCTGTAAATAAGCGGGAAATTAAAACCGCTGGCACGCCAACCTCGATTGTTTCCGGTTCCGCTTCTCCCAAAGTAAGTCCTACAGGGACGAAATCACATCCTACCTGCGGATTGATAGCGAATAACGCTGGTAAAGCAAGCTGTGGCGGAATATTTCCTCGACCGATCTCTACCCCAATAAGAACACCAACCACTTGAGCAATCACCGCACCTGGCCCTAAAACTGGGGATAAAAACGGCAGAGCCGCAATGATTGACAATAACAATAGCCCTACTAGATTGCCAGCAAGAGGGGAAACAAATCGTGCAATCACATCTCCAATTCCGGAATAGGTGATAATGCCGATAAGTGTACTTACAAATGCCATAAACGGTAATATATTTTTAATTACCTGTTCAATTGTTTCGCGGCCAGCCTGATAAAAAACATTGACGATGCCTCCCATCACACGCCCGATTTTTTCGATTACATTAGGCTGTTTGGCGGCTTTCATCTCAGCTACTTTGGCTTTAGCTTCCTCCTTTAATTCTTTCACGCTTTTACCTGTTTGAGACAAAGAAGCCTGAGCGGTATCCGTTTCTGCGTTTCCTTGCTCTGCTGTTTCGGCTTCCATGATATCCTGTTCACGTACACCAGATACAAAAATCTCTTCTTTAATAAATTGAATGAGCGGTCCAGATGGTGATGTGGCCGTGATGTCGACAGTCATTACGTTTAAGCGAGGATATACACCGCAACGAGCCGTTCCACCACAATCAATGACCACGCAAGCCATTTCATCTGGTTCCACCTTATTGTTAAACGCATCAACAGCAATACCACCAGTCAACTGAGCAATTTTGTTCGCTACAGGATGGATCCCCCCTCCCGTTACGCAAGCGATATATTTCTTTTCATGGTTTGGTAATATGGTCAGTGGACCACCCCAGCCGCCAGAGCCCTTGACAATACGAACAGCACGGTAGTTTTGCATTGCCGCTCCCCCCTTTTCAACTTCTATACACTTGCTTGTTGAGCTTTGCGTTTTAGCATCATCTTAGTGATATACTCCGTCAATACACCTCGAATCAGGATCACGATTGCACCAACGAGGAAAAAGCGAATGGCGAGTGGTCCCAATGTGTAGCCTAACTGCTGAATGCCTGTGGCAATTCCCATATAAACAAATAATTCAGCAGGGTTCGCATGTGGAAACATACCCGTGATCGGATGACACATCGAGACGGCGGAATCATAAAAAGCTGGTTTCTGCTCTTCCTTTAAGAAGCGTCCAAAGGTATATGCCATTGGATTCGTTAAAAAAAACATCGCCATAATGGGAAATACTGTGTAGCGTAGCACAATATTTCCTGTACACTTTTGTGCAAAGCGTGCAATTCGCTCCTCACCGCAAAATTTGAGTAGTGCGTTTACTGCTGTAATCAGACAAACTAGCGTAGGAATGATCCCTGTTACGAAACCAACAAATGTTTTCCCCCCTTCATTAAACATTCCAATAAACCCTTCAGCCAGATGGATAAGGAAATCCATAGCCATACCCCCTCACAGTTAAATTAGTTACTCGGAATAACCGAGCCTTTTACTCTAGAAGATGAAAAAAACAGGCCGAGTCATGCATCCTCTGCATGTACTCGGCCCACGACCCAAGTATGAATCACTACTGTATTTTTAACGTTGAAGCTGGGTAAAAATCTATCTAGGTGTTATAGGTGTAATCAATGTAGGTATTGATTTAGCGTCGCCTTCCCTAGCTGTTGCGGAAGGGAATGCGGTTTTTGCTCTCTGTAGTTGTTTTCGTTGTAGGTCAATCTGTTGAATCGCTATTTGCAACGCTTTTTCTTCTGGTTTAACTGGAGTAGTAGGGTAACAATCTTCGAGCTTCTTCCCGATTAGCTCAGGTACTTCCTTGAAGGTAGCAAAAACAGTAACCCCCGTCATTCTCTTGCATCGAGTAATAGATCCATCTGGATTCGTAGTAAGTATGACGACGGAGCCGATCGACAATCTGTTTTTCTGTACTCCAACTCCTAGAAAACCAGCACGTTGCTGTTTCATTTCATATATGCTTTGACGATAATGTTTCACCTGACGAAGCGTAAAGTAGATTTGGCAAAGCCACATCCCAATGAAAAAGAATATGAGTGCTCCCCACAAGCTCATCATCGCTCACCTCATTACATTTGTTCTAGTTGCTTACAATTGTAATTTGAAAGCGTTTACTTGTCAAAGGATTTTTCATAAAGAAAAAACGAACCCGCTTTTTTCTTGGGTTCGCTTTCATTCAGGCATTACTTATTTTGGTTGTTTTAAACCGAATTGATTGCCATCCTCGTCTCTGAAAAAGCAAAAGATGCCAAATTCCATTTCATTTGGTTTGTCAACATCTACTCCTTTTGCTTGCAGGTCTTCATACAATTTATAAATATCTTCACATTCAAACACGATGGATGGCTTTAACTCTGCCCAGTTTTTCATCAGTGCTTTTGGATAAAGAACGAGACGTGTCTGGGCATTTTCGGGCCCTACTTCCAGCCATGTTGCTTTAGGCCCCATAGGAAAGGTAGCATATACAATAAATCCTACTTTCTCTGTCCAGAAAGCTAATGCTTTTTGCTGGTCTTCTACGTATATCCCTACCGTTGAAATGTGCTTCATCATAATGATTCACCTAATTTCTATTTGTTAAAAAGTATAATGCCCTTGTATCATATGAGAAAACTGGTTTCCTTTGCAAGTCCTGCTCAAAATAAAAGACTTCCCAAACTCGCTGGGAAGTCTTACAAATTCCTCTATCTGAAATAAACTTGCTTCAGCTAGTGATTCACATTTTGATCCTAAATTTCTTTCTTTAGATTTCCAGAGCGGATAAGCTGGACAACTTTTTCAATGTCTCCATCCAATGCCCTATCACGTTCTACAAAGGGTACTTGCTTGCGGATCATGTTGTAAATCTTTGTTGTTTTGGGAGACATTTTTTTACTATCTCGCAAATCTAATGCCTGACAAAGTGCGATGAGATGAATTGCCGCTACATGTTGGGTCAATTCAACAATGGTACGTGCATCTCGTGAAGAAATTGTGCCCATGCTCACCTTATCCTGATTATGAGCTTCTGTAGAACGTGAAAACACACTTACTGGACCACTCATCTTTAAAGCCTCCGCCGCTAGGGCTGAGCTTGCAATTTGCATACCCTTAAATCCATGATGCAAGCCGATTTCGTAATTGTCACTGTTAAAACGCGGAATTAAATTGGGGGTCAAATTCTTATTGAATTTTTCGTCGACCACCAGTTGCAATTGTCGATCTAGTAAATCTGCAATATTTGCAACTGCTACTTTAAGCGAATCCATAGCTTGTCCAACATGACCGCCATAAAAATTTCCCCCATTGTAAACCTCACGTGTTTCCACATCAAAGATAGGATTATCGTTCGTTGAATTAATTTCCACCTCTAGCCACTTTTTCACCCAATCTAATGTGTCATACAGCACGCCAGTAACATGGGGAGCGCAACGAATCGAATAGCGATCCTGGATGCTTTGTGTTAATTCCAAATAGGCCTTTGAATCCAATTTTTCATTATTCCCTAGAATTTGTGAATATTCTTTAGATAATTGGGAACCTTCTAGCAGGCTATAAATATTTTTCGCACTTGTCATTTGCCCAAGGTGCGGTTTTTGTTCATGAATGAATGAATAAAAGTGTCCTCGGTTTCCAAGCAATGCTTCTGAAGCCATCGCCGTACAAATATCAGCTATAAATGCGATTTCTTCTGCATCCGCGTAAGCGAGGCAAGCAAAGGCAGACATAAAAGAGGTCCCATTTACTAAAGCAAGTCCTTCCTTGGCTTCCAAAGTCAAAGGCTCGAGTCCCTCGGCTCCAAGTGCTTCTGCTACCTCACGCTCCTCCCCTTTATACAGAACTTTTCCTTCCCCAACTAATATAGAGGCAAGATAGCTTAACGGAACTAAATCACCACTCGCTCCAACCGATCCGCGTTCAGGAATAATTGGCGTAATTCCCCGTTCCATATAAGCTATGAGTTGATGAATGACCTCCAATCGTACCGCTGAATTGCCTTTCACTAAACAATTCGTACGTATGAGCATAGTTGCCCTTGCCACAGCCTCATCTGCTACTGGACCAACCCCACACGATAGAAATCGAATTAAATTTCGTTGCAAATCCCATGCTTTCTCCCCAGAAATTTGTCTGTGTACACTGTCCCCGAAGCCAGTCGTAACCCCATAAATGGGATACTGCTGATTCATAATGTCATGTTTTAGCTCGTTGCATTCTTCGATTCTCTTGTTTGCTTCTTCTGAAATGTGAAAAGTAAATGCTTCAGAGGTACCTTTTGCCATCTGGGCCACATCTGCTATGGTCAGATCATTTCCATTTAATATAAGTGTATGCTTTCCATGTAGCATCAGCTTTTGTTCGAAAAGGGCCGCTTGACTCATTTTCAACCTATCCTCTCTATGTGTATCTAGTTCCTTCTCTATTTCTCAATCGCTTGAAGGTATGAGCATAAGGTGGAAATTTTCACCTGATCATCTTCCATAGCAGACGTGATAAACGTTATGAAAATACGACTTAGCTTCTCTATCGTTTTTTTATCAAAAATATCAGCATTATATTCAAAGATAGGTAAAATGCCTTTCTTACGATCTTCTTCCACATACAGAGCAAGATCAAACTTTGAGATTTTCTTTTCTGTATAGTAGTGGCTCATTTGTAATCCATGTAAATTGATCTCATGTGTGGAATCCCCAAAATGAAACGTTGTGTTTTGTCTTGGCCATTTTTGAATGGAGAAGCAGGTTTGAAACAAGGGAGTTAGACCGGTTTTTATATCCTGCTCTTCCATCATAAGCGTCATGGGAAAATCCTGATAATCCAAACATTGTTTAATTTGTTCATCAACAAAATGCACCAGCTCAGCATACGTGGCATTTTTCGGCATTTTCAATCGCAAGGGAATTAAATTCACAAAAACACCACACGTATTATAATAGCTTGTCGATGCACGTCCATACCTAGGTGTTCCAATTACGATTTCTTCTTGCTGTGAATAGCCATGTAAAAAAGCGAAATATAAGGAGAGCAGAACTCGATCAAGGGTCGTCTCTTTTTGTTGACAATAAGCAAAAACTTTATCGCTTACTGTTTTCTCAAGACGAAACGATACGGTCCCTCCTTTATACGTACGAACCTCCGGAAAATCTCGATCTGCTGGAAGCTTCAGGACAGGTAGCTCTCCTGACAGCTTTTCTTTCCAAAATAAACGCTGTCTTTCTCCTTCTGGACTTTCTAACATTTCGTTTTGGGCTGCAACAAAGTCTGAAAACTGTTTTCTGATCGGAGTAAGCTCACATTCATTTCCTTCCAATAAATTCTTGTATAGCAATCCAAAATCATCGATTGTAAGTGAAGCAGACCATCCATCTACAGCAACATGATGCCACACTAAAAGCAAGATAAAATCATCCTCGGAAAAGCGGAACAATCTAACTCGAAAGGGAGGATTTTCTTCCAATTGAAAGGGACGGTAGGTTTCCTCACTTAAAAACCGTGTTACGAGCTCCTGTGGCCAACCGCTAGCATCCACCACTTCAAAATCCAGAATCGCCTCCTCGTACACTTTATGCACCGGCTCATCCTCCATGAGAAAATTGGTGCGGTACATCTCATGTCGCTTGATCACCTGTAAGAAGGCTTCCTTCATGACATCTATATTGATCTTGGAATGTATACGGTAAAGGATTTTTTCATTATTTCCATAGGAATCAGGAAGCAGGGCATAATGTTGATAAAATACACTCTGCACTTTTGATAACGGATACGTTTTAATCACCGTTTTTTTCACCAATGTAACCATCCCCTATTCATGTTCTTGTAAATACTGAAGTAGAATGCGATTAAACTCCTCGTAATGAGTGATATTACATCCATGACCACCGTTGATCTCGACTAATGTAGCTTGCGGAATTTTTGTTACTAATTGATTTGTTTGATAATAAAAGCCCATGATGTCTCGTTTCGCTGATACGATCAATGTTGGCACAGAAATATCTTCCAGGATTTTGTAGGTATTTAATTTACCTTGTCTTTCGATCTCGTTATATTGGAAGGCGACTGGATTTACAAATTTGCTGGCTTGAATCAATTCATACGCACCTTGTCGATAATTCACATAGAAATCAAGTGTAAAAGCATCCTGTAAGGATTGTTCATCCCATAATTGATTCATGTCGCAGAAACTTGTTACCAATGCTAAGGAAACAACCTTTTCAGGGAATTTCGCTGCAAAGGTCTGGGCAAGCATTCCTCCCCAGGAGGTTCCCACCACATAAAGAGGAGAAGGTATTTGTAAGATATCTAATACCTCACGAACGGTATTAGAAATACCCTGAAACGTAAGATCGCCGTTATCTTCACTTAAACCGACTCCTGGTGGGTGGATAATTATGAATTGACAGTCCTCTCGCAGCTCCTTTATTTGGTAGTACCATTGAGAAGCGGTTAAACCGAAACCGCAGAACAACAGAACCGTTTTTTTCCCTTTTCCACAGATAACCGCTTCAATCTGTCTGGAGGTTTGCGTGCGAATTAGTAGATGCAGGATATTATTTTCTTGTTCTCTCAATGACTGAACCTCTGTGATAGTTGATGGATGTCTACTGATCGGCTGTCCAGCTTTAATGTTTTTCCAGTAGGTTTTCAAATCTTCGGGAAAAGTAAAATGATCACAGCATATTCTCGTTATGACACTAGCTGTTTCTTCCTCTTGTTCTGCACCCAATTCGTTTAGCTTTTGAATTTGGCTCCTAATAGCACGCTCATCACCATATAACACGATCGTTTGCGTGTTGTGTTGTGATAAGATATGATCCAGTGCTACTAATCCTTGGGTACTTGGCAAGACAGATAACCCTGTTGAAGCACTCATCATTTGCAACAAGTCTTCCTGAAGCTGCATTCCACCGTCTGCCCATAGCGGCCAGTTAATCGTAAAGGTTTGACCGCATCTCTTGCCGCAATTCACCAGTTCCTGTCGCTGTAGAGCAAACAAATCCATAGATGCGTTGGCACAAGCATAATCAGCTTGTCCTACATTTCCCATAATGGCTGAAACTGATGAAAAGAGAACGAAAAATTCCAATTCATCATCCTCTGTGGCCCGATCTACATTCCACGTTCCCTTCCATTTTGGTGAGAGCACAGCTTGCAAATCATTGGAATCCTTATGAAGAAGTAATCGGTCTTGAATCACGCCAGCACAATGAAAAATGCCTGTGATCGGTCCCAGCTCTTCTCTAATGGACTCAAAAGCTTGAGCCGTGTCTGCCTGTATGCAAAGGTCTACTTCTATATAACGTACGTCCGCTCCCATTTCCATTAAGCGATAGATCTGTTGCTGTTTCTTTTGATCCAACCGGGAACGTCCCAATAAAGCAAGCTTGATACCCCCCTGCTGTGCCAGATGACTGGCAATTAAATACCCTAAGCCACCTAAGCCGCCTGTAATAACATAGACACCATGCTCCATGACATAATGAAATCGGGGGGTAGATCTAGGAGTCATTTCTCTTAGCTGATAAACATACCGGCTTAAGTTCTTACCACGATACTGAATGCTAGCTACCCCTTCATCGTGGCAACGTGCCTCTTTTTCCAGCAAGACTGCGATTTCATGTGCAGGCGTCTTATTCAAATTCTCAAAAAGAATGATTTGACTGTGTATTTTTGGTTGTTCTAGGTAGGCTGTCCTGAGCATCCCTTCTAAAGCTTCAGCGTATTTATCTACTTCACCTGAACCAGCGACAATCTGAATGAGAATGTCTGTTACCGGTTTTTGCTGTAACAGTTCCCGAATGTGCATAAGACATTCCTTGCACTTAGCTTGAAATTGATCAATAATGTCTACCTCATCGGATTTCAAGGCAAACACGGTCTCAAGCTGCAAATGTCGCTTTAATTCAGCTTGTAGGCCCCTATCATCATGAAATAAAAGGACAACTTGCTTGCGACTGATATCGGAAGAGCTAGCTTCCTTGAGCCCTAGCTGTTTCCAGTGTCGATTAAAATAAAGCACGGTAACTTGCTCAGCTTGTAATTTACTCGTCAGAGGCGACACAGCTATTTCTCCTGTATCCACTTTAGCTTCAGCTATAAAAGCTTCCCCCCAATTTACCAGCAAATATTCAGACAGCTTGGCGACTGTTGAATATTCAAATAATAGAGTTGGATAAAGGGGGGCATCTACTTTTTTCTCCAAGACTTTGACAAGACCTAGTAAATGTGTTGAGTCTAATCCTAATTCATAAAAGCCTGTATGCAACGGGATGTCTTTAGGATTTGTTTGTAGTACGGAGGCGATTTCTTGTTGTAGGTATGAGTAGATCAAATCCGCACGTGATTCTGGCGGTTCAGTGGTACCATGTTCTGTCACAAAAACTGGTTCAAAATGATTTAGCAAATATTGAGATAAACTTTCTACTGTCGAATATTCGAATAGCAGCGTCGGGTACAGAGCTGTCTTTACTTTGTTCTCCAAGACCTTTACGAGCCCTAGTAATTGCGTAGAATCTAGTCCCAGTTCATAAAAGCCTGTATTCGTTTGCACGCTCTCTGCATTTATTTTCAGCACGTCTGCTATTTCTTGCTGTAAATATATCTGAATAGAGGCTAGATGAGGACTCTCTCTTCCTTGGTGTATGGTCTTTGCTGGCTGTATCATCTCACTCTCTTCATCTGCATGCGCAATTGAATGAGTCTTTGCGATGTCACTAATATAAAGGGAGCTTGTTTCTGTTAATTTTTTTATAAGCTGTGGCTCCCTAACTCGTTTTACAGTGAATTTATTATATTCGACTAATACATCACCTCCTTCATTAAAAATAGTAATATCACGAGATACAATATCTGGGGCAGATGATATCTTTTCTTGAAGTGTTGTCTGCTCGGTGTACGTATAAACCTTATTTGGCAGAGGCTTATAGATACAAAACCGTTCAAGCATAAATGGTATATAAGGCGTATTCTCCTGAAAAATATTGTATTGCATCCCCGTCACCATAAAAGACGCTCCAGCTAAACATGATCCGTCTAAAAAAGCGGCATGGGCATAAAATTGATCGAGGTAGGATTCTGCTAGGCTACTAAGTCTAAGCTCCATTACTTCCTGATTCCCCCATTGATACACCGTGCCTTCCGTTTTCATGAAAGTATCATGGAAGATTTTCGTCTTTCGCACTAAATCGTACATTTGATCCATATCCCACTGCTTGGTGGATTGCTTCATGAAGGCTTTCACATCGAATGCTTTGGAGTTATTCCTGTTATTCATGACATACATAAAGCATTCCATATTTACTTCCATTTGCTGATCGATAATCACGTCATCTTTTACTTTTTGGCTGGTAATCGCCACTTTCCAGTAAGAATCAATAGGTGTAAACGTAACATAAATATTCTTGTCAAAATACTCTGACGTCACTATAGGCTGCTTGAACAAAACCTGTCTCAACTCTATAGGCTGTTTATCGACATACAGAGCCGCTACACGATAAACCATATCCATGAGAGCTAAGCCTGGAACAGCACAAATGCCATGAACACGGTGATCTTGTACTAAATAGTGACTATGATACAATCGCTGTAAAAAAGTCTCTTGTACTTGTGTTTGCTTCATCTCATTGATTCTCCCCTACGCTCAACTCGGATCGGCTTATAATAAGCAAGGTTTTCCTCGGTTCGTTTGTTATTTCGTTCATGTTCTCCTATACTAACTGCGTCTTGCCTTCCTTCTGGCCAGTATCTTCTTCTTTGGAATAATATGTTTGGATTGATACTTTCCAGAGGTACTCGATGTGTTTGGGGAATACCTTCATTACTCACAATGATATGAGCATTGTTTCCTCCCAATCCAAACGCACTAATTCCTGCTCGCAAAACGGTATATTTACTTGTCCATTTCATTGGCTCCTGGACAATAAAAAATGGCGATTCTTCAAAATGAAAACGTGGATTCGGGTGTTCACAATGCAATGTAGCAGGAAGCTCCTCATGAACAAGCGATAGTAATACCTTAATAAAACTGGCTACCCCTGCAGCACTCATCAAATGTCCGATGTTACTTTTCACACTGCCCACACCACAAAATTGTTTTTGCATCGTGTGCTTCTTAAATACTTGGGTCAAAGCTTTTAATTCAATCGGGTCTCCAATCAAAGTGCCAGTACCATGTGTTTCTACATAGCTTATGGTCTCTGGGTTTATTTTTGCATCTGCAATCGCTTTTTCAATCAATTCTCTCTGCGCCTCTGGATTTGGAGTTGTAATGCCCATTGTGTTTCCATCATTATTAATCGCTGAGCCCTCAATCACGCCATAAATTTTATTGTTATCTCGGATGGCTTGCTGTAGAGGCTTTAAAATGAGGACTCCGCAGCCTTCTCCTAGACCTATTCCATCCGCTTCAGCGCTAAAGGTTTTGCAACGTCCATCCGGGGATAATACATTAGCTGCACTCATAGCAAGATAAGGTGATTCATCTAATAGAATGTCTACTCCCCCTGCTAAAGCAAGCTCACTCTCTCTATTTTGAATGCTTCTTACAGCAAGATGAATGGCTGTTAACGAACTTGAGCAAGCCGTGTCAATTACCATGTTAGGTCCTTTAAAGTTATATACATGGGCTAAATGTGCTGCAATGAAGTTTTGGCCAGTTCCCACAATGGTATCCTTCGTGCTTTGATCCAGTTTTTGAGAAAAGTTACTAGCTCTCGAGCCTACAAAAACCCCAACTTGCTTATTCCACAGTTCTTTTTCCTTGTAACCAGCATCAAGAAGCGCTTCTGCACTCACCTCTAACAATTGTCGTTGCAATGGATCAATTTGGGTGGCTAAGGATTTTGAGATATGAAAATAATCAGGATCAAAATCCTCAATTGAATCTAAGAAGCCTCCCCATTTCCTTTTCGTTTTTCCTTCGGTGTCATCGTGTAAGGTGTAAAGCTTTTTACTATCCCAACGTGATTTTGGCATTTCACGAATACTGTCCTTTCCCGCCATTAGATTTGCCCAATATTCTCTTGCATTCCTCGCATCTGGAAAATGACAAGCTATGCCGATGACAGCGATTTTATCCGTATGATTCAGCTTATTTTCATGCTCATCGATTACATGGGATCGTTCTGATTCTGCGACGTGCTTATGTTCAATCATAGGCTTTACATGAGTCTTTTTCCTTT
The DNA here is from genome assembly GCF_001645205.1 of Brevibacillus sp. SKDU10. Classification (NCBI taxonomy): domain Bacteria; kingdom Bacillati; phylum Bacillota; class Bacilli; order Caryophanales; family Paenibacillaceae; genus Brevibacillus; species Brevibacillus sp. SKDU10. The sequence continues at coordinate 11,374 of NZ_LSSO01000203.1, forward strand.
TGATTGAGAATAATGTCGCTAATACATCTGGGTAGGTTTCGATCAAATAGGCAGCCAGACGTCCTATTGTTGGATATTCCAGCAGGATAGAAGGATCTAAGGCTACAACCTTTAATTCACGGTCCATTTTCGTAATAATTTGTGCTAATAAGATAGAATCCATGCCATATTCTTGAAATAGGCTATCAGCATCCAACTGGGAAGCATCTAGCATGAATTCCTTTGAAAATAAGGCGAGTAGCCACGCTTGCGTATTCTGCATCAGCTCGTCGTTAGCAAATTCCTCGTTAGTCAGGATTTCTTGCTTTACCTGAGCATGCTGTTCACCAGTAGCTTTTTTCCGTGTTTGCATAAGCGTTCCTGGCTTCCAAATTGGCTCTCGAATCATTGCAGGAAGAATAACCGGTCCCAGCTTATTAGCTAAAATCTGATCTAGGAGGGAAAGCCCTTCTTTATTGGTCATGCTGAGCATTCCAGATTGTTCATAAGCGCTGCTTTTCACTTCTCCCATGCCGGTCTCTTTCCAGCTTGGCCATTGAATGCTCACAATTGGGCAGGAATGAGCATGAGCTTCACTAAAATAGTCCATATAGGCATTCGCCATCGCATAATCACTCTGACCCGCTCCTAAGCTAGGAACAATGGCAGAAACGGATGAAAACAATACAAAGAACTGTAATGGTTCTTCTTTGAGACTGTTGTAGAGTACGCTTAATCCTTGAATCTTAGGTTCTAGCACTTGATTGATTGTTTCTAAGGATTTTCGAATAAATGCCGGGTTTTCCAGATCGACAGAGCCCGCACAATGAATAACCCCGCCTATTGGCCCCATCGAGCGTTTCACTTTCTCTACACTACTGCGCACCTCATCCTCGTCTGATAAAGCTATGGACAATACTCGGATTTGGGCTCCTAGCTGTTCCAATTGTTCAATAGCTCTGATTTTTTGAGCTGTAGATGATTGTTGTTCCTTATATAAATCCCATGCTTCCCGCGGTGGCAGCGGTTCCCGCCCGGTTAGCACAATTTGCTTCACACCATAGTTTTCCACAAAATGCTTCGCACATAATAATCCGAGTCCTCTTGTTCCTCCTGTAATCCATAACACATGAGCAGGAGGGAATTCCTGCTTTTGTCTATTTTCCATTTTGCCCTGCCCTACATCGAGATAAGCTAGGTATCGCTGTCCATCCCGGTAACAAACCTCCACATCCTGACTTTCTGCAAATAGCTCCTCGACGATTTGATCTGCAAGCACATGATCCTCAAGATGTCGTTCTACATCCATGTGTCTTGAACAAACATAGCTGTATTCACCCTGTAACGTACGATACAACCCAACACGTGAAGCACCTGCTACATTTATTAAGCCATTTTTAAAGGCTTCCAACCCTTTTGTGACACATAAAAGCACGATATCTTCTTTTTTTCCTAGCCCGATTATATGTTGAAGAGTGAATAGCCAACTCAGATCGGTCTGATCTGCAGCACCACATCCAGCTAGATCAATAAAACCCGCATATTTTTTCCACTCTTCTTGTGATTGGTCTAGCTGTCGTGGCATTTCATGCATATTCATGATTCGTGTATTGGTAATACGTTCGGAGATTCGCTTCGCTAGCGCCTCTGTTTCATTCGTTGTTAAAATGGCAATGGTTCCATGCAATTCCTTCGTTTTATTCACATTGGCTAACTTCCAATGCTTAGTGACAAAGCAAGCCTTACGTGATTCCATATTGCTGCTGTGACTCGATTCCGTTAAGGCTTTTACAAAGGTAGATGCTGAACCCTTGCGAGATGGAGAAATCCAATATGGTTCTTTGGCAAAAGGATAGGTGGGCAAGCTTATTCTCCGGGGCTTATTTTCCCGATATAATTCGTTCCATTCTATATTCAAGCCCTTTACCCATAAGCGCAGTAATTTTGCATATTTTTTACGCTCTATCCACTTTTGAACAGCCTCTTGCAATTCTTCATCTGCAAGAAAGATAGATACTGTCTCTTTATGCTGCTTCACTTGTCCTTGGTACACATTTTCTACATTCGCTTGTTTATTCCGCAGGCCCCTAAGCTTCTCTTCAAGCTCACCGATAGATTCCACAATCATTCCTAGACGTTCTTCCATTGCCTCTCTTCCTGTTTGTAACGTATACGCTATACGTGGCAAATCATGATCGGTATAGGCTTGCTCCTGAAGTGCAGCTAATAATTGGTTAACCTGCTCCTTCAAGCGCTCTTCATTCTTTGCAGAAAGAACAATGATGACAGGATGGTTGTGGTGTGAACCGCTAGATTGAGCTTCTTCGTGTGGGATAAATTCCTCCACGATTACATGTGCATTTGCTCCTCCCGCTCCGAAGGATGATATACCCGCAATTCTGGGGCATTCTTGCGCTACCCCATTTATTTCTAGGACAGGTCTCTTCCATTCACTGAGCGTTTGCTGAACCGTGAAGGGAGTTTTGGCAAAATTGATATTTGGGTTTAATTCCTGTGCATGCAAACTTGGAACTAGCTGCTGATGCTTCATTTGAAGAATAATTTTTGTTACCCCTGCTATACCTGCTGCAGCCTCTAAATGACCAATATTACTCTTCACAGAGCCAATTGCACAGAAATTCGTATCTTGCGTATCTTTACGAAAGGCCTGCTGAAGGCCTGTAATCTCTATAGGGTCTCCTAACTCCGTCCCTGTGCCATGAGCTTCGATATAACTGATCGTTCGAGCATCTATACCTGCTTTCTCCATTGCTTCTCGTACAAGTTCACCTTGGGCTACTGGATTTGGTACTGTATACCCATTGGTTTTCCCTCCATGATTAATGCTCGTTGCACGGATTAAGGCATGAACCTGATCACCATCTTCAAGAGCTTTTGAAAGAGGCTTTAATAAAACCGCCCCTACCCCCTCACCAGGAACAAAACCATCGGCAGCTTGTCCAAAGCTTTTGCATTTTCCGTCAGCAGAAAGCATTTGTTGGCCACATAATTGAATGTAAGTAGATGGATGTAAATATAGATTAACCCCGCCGGCTATAGCCATGTCACATGCTCCATGACGGATATGCTCACACGCTTCGTGTATAGCTGTTAGAGAGGAGGAACACATCGTATCGATTGGCATGCTTGGGCCTTTTAGGTTAAGTAAATACGATACTCGATTCGCAATAGAACTAAATGAGGTATACGGGAATAACTCCTCCCCCTGCTCCCATAGCGGTGGACCGTATAACTGGAACCCTGTTTTCGTAATGCCAGCAAATACCCCGACTCGTCCCTTATGTCGCGATGCTAGCAGCTCCTTGGTATATCCTGCATCCTCTAGGGCTTCCCAGCAAGTCTGAATGAATACACGTTCCTGCGGGTCCATATTCATTGCTTCACGAGGTGAGATAGAAAAGAACAAAGGATCAAAGCTGGCAAAATCTTGGAGAAAGCCACCCCATTTGCAATAGCTTTTTCCCTTAGCAAAAGCGTCTTTTCGATTCGGATCGTAGAACGTTTCCGTTGACCAGCGCTCCTCCGGGATTTCTACTATACAATCCTTTCCCTGAGCAAGGTTATGCCAGAATTGTTGCAAAGTGCTTGCCTGTGGATAATGACCACTCATGCCAATGATCGCAATCGGTTCAAGCTGTCGTGGCGGATTCTGCTCCATGGGCACATAGCTAGGTAATTGTTTTGTTTGATTACTAGTGATCTGCTCACTCGGTAATTCTTTTATCATACCTTGGTCAGGTGCTGGTATCTGTGTCTCAATCTTCCGTGTCTGAGCTAGCCCTGTCCATTCCAGACACTGCTCCAGATACTGTTGAGTAAAATATTGTGTTAATTCCTGCACTGTTTGATATTCATAGAAAATCGTTTTTGAGCATTCCCCAAAAATTCCTTCAAGCTTTTGATTCAGCTCAATAATGACCAGTGAATCAATTCCATATTGATCTAAAGTCTCGAAAGCATCAATTTGGTCAACACTTATCTTCAATTGTTCCCCCAGCAGACTTTTCAATTTCATCTGGGTTCTTTCCTCAAGAACAGCCTTGTCGATCTGAGGAACAGTTTGCTTAATAGTAGTCTCCATTTTAATCGCTTGCTTTGTCGTAAAATAAGACCTGAGCTTAGGCACATCTCCCTGCAAAAGCACCAATCTATTCTTTTTAGCTGTAAACATTTGATAGATATTTTCAATGCCAGTTTTAGATTCAATCCCAACCAGACCGGTATTTTTCCGTAACATTTTTTCCGTTTCCAGTTGAACATGCATACCGCCTTCCTTCCAAAGCGGCCAGTTAATGGAGTAGGTTAGACCCTTACGCTGATCTGCATGGGCCAGTTGATTCCGATACTCAGCGTAGTAGTCCATAAACGCATTCCCCATTGCGTAATCTGCTTGTCCGGGATTGCCTATGGCCCCAGACATGGATGAAAATAAAAGGAAGAAATCCAATGGAATGTCTTGGGTAGCTTCATCCAAGTAAATGGTTCCTGCTACTTTGGGAGAGAGAACGTTTATTACCTCATCCGTATTTTTCTTCAAAATATAATTATCTTGAATGATTCCCGCACTATGAATGATCCCATGTAGACTTCCAATCTGTTCCTTAATTTGTGTAACCAAGTTCTCTACTTCATCTTTCTTCGTCATATCAGCTTGTTTATAAATAATTTTGGCCCCTAATGATTGCAGCTCCTGTAACTTCGCTGTTTTCTCTTCCTTCCATTCAGATCTGCCGGTGAGAATTAACGTTACATTTTTGCTTTTTTGCACAATTTCTTCTGCAAAAATAAGTCCTAATCCGCCAGTTCCACCCGTTATAAGATAAACGCCCTGATCCTTCCAAGGAATCGTAACGGCTTTCGCTACGTCTTCGCGTTCCTTCCAACTAGCGACCCACCGTTTTCCTGTTTCATATCGAATATGCCTGTCCTCAGGATATTGCTTCTCATTGATTATTTTTTCAATTATTTCGGTGTGGCTGACTCCTTGCTCTACTTCAATCATTTGTCCAAGAATTTTGGGATTTTCCAGTCTGGCTGTTTGCAATAATCCTACCAGTCCTGAAAAAACCTGCTGTTCTCCTTGATAAGAACCAACTATTTGAATCAAAACATTCCCTTTTGGTTTGGACTGGATAATCTGTTGTACGGTTTTAAAAGCTTCCACAGCATAACACTCAAACCTTTGTTCGAGCCTGGTCTTATCTGAATGTAACGGGATAAAGGTAATCCCATTTGATTGTGCTTCTAACTGACCATGTAAATGGGCAAATGGTTCACCAAGCATTACAAGGTGCTGATCGTAAATAGGCACGTGCATTTTCTGAATGATTTGTTGTTCCTGCCAGACTGGCTCAAGAACTATTTTATTGATCGGCCCATCATTTTTAGGCTGATTATCCTCTTCTTCTGGTATCCAATAACGTTCCTTTGCAAACGGATAGGTTGGAAGAGGTATTCTCGAATAATGGTTTTGTAAAAATAATTGCTCAAATTCTAATTCATAGCCTTGCGTATACAGGGACGCCACGATAGACAAATGTTTTAGATAAGCATTGGCATCTGTTTCAATCTTTACCTTTTGAATGCACTCATTCCCATATTGTTTCATCGCTATTTGTTCGTGCTGCCCCTTTTTATCGACAACACAAGCATATACCCCAGTTGCTTCCCCTGTTTCTAACCATTGTTTCAGGGCATCCACAAGCTCATTCTGCTCATGCACAACACAAGCTAGACGATGATTACAGTGTTTTCTTCCCATGAGTAATGTATAACTCATATTGCCATAATCAATCTGATCCGTATGTTCACAATACTGGATGAGTTGTTTCACCTGCTGATGTAGCTGATCTGCTGTACGCGCAGATAAAGTGATGACATAACCTGGTTTGATTTCAGAAGTCTTCTTTACATATGGCGCTTCTTCAATCACCATGTGTGCATTTGTTCCACTAAATCCAAAGGAGCTGACGGCCGCGCAACGCTTCATGCTTGGTTTCACAGACCAATTGCTAAGCTTGGTATTTACATAAAAGGGACTTTCTTGGAAATGAATATTTGAATTACCGTTCTCAAAATGCAGTGTTGGTGGAATTTGTTTTTGCTGTAAGGACAACAAGATTTTAATAAGTCCGGCTACCCCTGCCGCAAATGTTAAATGTCCAATATTACTTTTTATTGATCCGATTGCACAATAATTTTTCTCACTTGTATAGTTGCTAAAGGCTCGTGTCAACGCCCTATATTCGATGGGGTCACCAAGCCTTGTTCCTGTGCCATGCGCTTCAACCATTTGGATGTGCTGTGGGTTAATTTGAAACGTATCATATACTTCTCGCTCTAAACGTTCCTGGGATTTCGCACTGGGTGCTGTAATTCCATTGGTAGTCCCATCTTGATTAATAGCTGAGCCGCGAATAACCCCATAAATATGATCTCGATCAGCTATCGCATCTGAAAGTCGTTTAAGTACGACCACCCCTGCTCCTTCACCAAGCACAAAGCCATCCGCACGTTCGTCAAATGTATAGCAGCGGCCTGTAGGAGATAGCATTCCAGCACGATTTGTAAATTGATAGATTCCCGGTGTTGATTGAATGAATACGCCACCCGCTATGGCCATCTCCGTTTCGTTTGCCCATAAACCCTGACAGGCTAGATGAATGGCTACTAGAGAGCTTGAGCATGCTGTATCTACAGCGATGGCCGGACCCTGTAAGTCCAAATAGTAAGCAATCCGTGCCGGAATGATGGAATTTGCCGTACCCCAGAAAGCCTGCGGTGGTGGATTATGGCCAAGTAGCTGTTGGTAATCATTCGCACCGCATCCTACGTAGATGCCGCATTTTTTCCCTTGAACACCTGCGCCAGCATACCCCGCATCCTCTAAGGCCTTCCACGTTTCTTCTAAAAAGATTCGTTGCTGTGGGTCCATATATTCAGCCTCAGAGCCTGAGATATTGAAAAAAAGTGGATCAAACCGATCGATATGATCTAAGAAGCTGCCTTGATGACAGTAGCTCATACCCTGCTTATCAAATTTAGATAAATCCCAGCGAGATACTTCCCCGACTAAATCGCTGCCACTAGCAAGATGCTTCCATAAATCTTGGACTGTTTCTGATCTTGCGAATCTCCCACTCATACCAATGATAGCTATATCCGTTTTATTCCTTGTATTTTCAACACCACTGTCAGATTCAGCTTTACCAATTGAAACAGGCTGAGAAGTCATATTTTCTTGATATTTTGCTTCCTTTGCCAGCGACGTGATTGGCGTTGCATCCTGCTCCATATTTTTAGATAACAGCTGCATGATGACCGTTTTATACTCAGCAATAATATACGAAGCTAATAAAGTGACAGAGCTATAATCAAATAACGCAGTCGTATCTAATGTAATATGCAATGCTTGATTAATTGCTTGCACAAGCTTAACCCCTGTAATGGAATCTACTCCATAATCAGAAAACGATTCTTGCTGATCAATCATTTGAGCATCAATTAGTAGTGATTCTGAAAGCTTTTGAATAATCGTGTTCCTAACATAATCAAGCATTTTTGCTTCGATTCCCTGATGCTCTGTAGAGGCAACTCTTTGTTGGTTGGATGCCGCTGGCTTTCTCTCATTTCTTTTTTGATCAGTGCTTGCTTGTTTTGGAAAGTCTTGTTTGTATCGTATAAGTCCATCACTATTGGCAGTAACAATTTGTTGACCCAGCTCCTGTGCATCAATAGCCGGAAATGAGACGGAAGTAAAGCCTTCTACTGTTAATGCCTTTTTCCATCCTTCTGCACATAGCCCCGGGCAGCCTGGGATTCGCAGTTTCGCATCTTCATATAGCCACCACCCCTCTAGTAGTCCAAATGTAAGATGATGAAACAATGTCTTCTCTGTGATTTCGTTTATGACAATGATTCCTTTTCTCTTTAACAAGGCTTTCGCATGTCTTAGCGTTTGATGGATGTTGGGAGTTGCATGCAGAACATTGGCAGCGATGACCACATCATATCCACCCATATCTACCTTCTGCTCGGTGACCGATTTAGTGATATCTAGCATATTAAAGGTTAAAAAAGGATGGCTAGGCCCATATTCCTTTGCTCCATGCATGAGAAACGCTTTGGAAATATCCGTATAGCAGTATTCCTGAATGTAGTCGTGATAGGGTGTTAATTTTTGTAAAACGCTAGCACTTGTACCTCCTGTACCGGCTCCAATTTCTACTATTCGAAGCTTCACATTGGATTTGCGATCTATCTGATCCTGTACATAAGAAATGACGGTATGAGCTAGCACATTATTAAAATAATCTGCCATCTGATTATGTTTATAAATTCCCTCAACCAGTTCCATAGAGGAATGAGGAAACATGATATCGGTAGCTTTTTTTGATCCAGTCAAAATATCGGGCAATGCACGAAGCATTGTTTCAGCTAATATTACCTTCGCCTTTATGCTACTATCCTTCAGCCACTCACGCTTCTTACTATCCCACTCGTTCCATAGTAATTCCTGAGCCACTAGAGCTTCGTCACATATGTGAAATGTTTCTCCAGTTTGTTTGATATACTGCTCCTCAGCCAAAAAATCTAAACTTACCTCCAGCCATTTGTCATAAAACCCCGGTAATTCGGTTTGCGCTTGAATACGAGAGTGAGAATTACTTGAGAGTAAACCCATATTTGACAATTGAACCATCAGCAGCTTCATCAATAATCCCTGCATTACTTCCATTTGTTTTTTCTGTTCATATATTTCTTTACGTTGGAATGCTTGCATGTTCATCTCTCCACACATCAAGATTCGATAAGCTAGAAACCTTATCTTTTACATTAAAGTAATTTGATTACACCAAAACGAAAGAATGTCCCTTGTTAACATTTATCCACGTAGAAGACGTAGTCATTTTTGCAAACGCTAACTGGTTCATCGGTCCGACCAAGAGAGCTTCTAATGCTCTCATTGCTTCTGGAGGCTCAATCGAACCAACCCCTCTGCTTTTCATCCGTCTTTGATACTCCTCGGATGCTACCGTACCTACCGTTCCCCAATACCCCCAGTTCATTACCTTTACGGCACATGGCCATTCCAGGGCTAATTGACTGGCAAAAGCATCCTTAAAGGTACAGCCTGCTACATAATTGCTTTGTCCAGCGGCTTTTACAAACGAATTCATTGATGAGAAAAATAACACGAAATCAAGCGGCTCATCCTGAAATACCTCTGCTATATTCACACTCACGTCTACTTTGACACGAAGCCCAGCTCGGAATCTTTCCTCCTCCATAT
>NZ_LSSO01000204.1:0-69273 GCF_001645205.1 Brevibacillus sp. SKDU10
AGGTTGCTCTTCTTTTTTTGTGAATAGCTATCGTTTGGTACAAATGTGGTTGATTTATTTTGAAAAATTACGATCTTTTGTAACGGATTGTAGCCATTGCTTTATTTTCAAAAACGGAGCAAACCAATGAGTGCCTTGTTTGATCATATCCAATGCTGATTGATATTCAGACTCTCCTTCTACTGGTAACAGTTCCCCTACTTCTAATTTATCGTACCAGGACATGTCACAAAACCAGTCTATTCCCCCGGCATCCTTATGGCGAACGGGTAACCATACTTGTTGTAAACAAGGACTGTAGGCTGGGGAGGGCTCATCAGTGGCAAAGGCAGATGTACGTATCTTTTCTTTCGTAGAAGTAAATCGATGGGGCCAATAATCAGCCCTTGAGCCTGTATGCTTAACCTCTTCGCAAAAACGACAGATAGCTTTCAAACGTTTGGGATTAGCAAATAGATAATGATATAAGGTTTTGCCGATCAGAATACGGCTGGATAGCTTCTCAAAATGTGCCAGATTAAGCACCAGCATTTTATCGTAGGCATTGCTATGCGAGATTTGGTAAGGGAATAGGACTTGTTGCAAGGAAAGCATTTCGGGTAAGGTAAAATCTAATCGTTTTAATACATGTGTGACAAAGTGGGGATGAGTAATGACTCGCTGATGAATATAATTTTGCTCATTAATAATGAGGGCCCAGGTAAGTCGTCTACGTTCATCTTTTAGAGATGGAGCAAAAGGATTCCATGCTTTTCCTTTGAATTGAGACATTCTATGCCAAAATTGAGACCAGATCGGAATCATAAATGCAGAAACCCCAAGCTCAGGGAGCCATGCTGAAAAATCCTGCGAATGGTTCTGCATGGCTGCATATAGCAATAGCTGGGGATAGGCATCTTGGAATATAAGCCAGTTACATCGTTCCAAAAAGATAAAAAAATCCTCTATTTCTTGCTTAGGCAATATTTTGGGCAACCATTCCCCGCGTAAATCGGTCATTTGCCAACCGCCGTTACGTGAGACCAAATGAGCTAACAGGGCCCAATCTATCTCAGGATAAGCCTTATAAAAGGAGTGATAAGCATTCGTGCGGGTAATATTTGTGGCATTGGCTTCCTTTACCTGATGACGAATGCTTGCTAGGATTTCTATTTTCGAAAAAGCTGACATGGCAGTGTGAAAAATCCTTTCTTTTACAGATACCTATTAGCCTATCCTGTTTGCAGGAGAACATGCAGCATATGCAGTAACTAGAAAAACAGCCTCTCACCCGTATGGATGGAGGCTGTTTTTTATGCTTATTTTGTTAAAACCTGAAATAACATCGAAACGATACCAGCAGCGATTAATGGTCCCACAGGAACCCCTTTAAATAGTGATACCCCAATAATTGTTCCTACTAATAACCCTGTAACAATGACAGGATTCGCTGACATGAGGCCTGCACCTCGTCCTCCTAAGTAAGCAACAAAAATTCCTACCACTACAGCTAATAACGATTGCCAGTGGGTAAATGTACTCCAAATCATTTGCGGTGTAATTTTTCCACTAGCAAGCGGAGTCATGACGCCAATTGTTAAAATAATGATTCCGATATGCAAACCGTTTTGTTCTAAAAACGGAAAAACACGCTCTAATTGTAATAAACGCACAAACAGTAAAAAAGAAACAGCAATCGATACGGCATTATTACTACCTACAATTGCCAATCCTAGCAATAACAATAGAAGTAAACTGGTGATGTCCATGATGATAATCTCACTTTCCCCGTAAATTATTCTTCTAGCATGCCGACTGGAAAACCCACGGCTTCTGCCTCTCTGTCATGTTGAAAGGTTCCCCATGCAAAGACACCATTAAAATACTCGATGATAAAAGGCTCTTGTTGTCCGTGTACCTTATAGCATTTCCCAATACGGAATTCTTTGGTACCTAGATAATAAGATTTTGCCATGAAAAATTTTTGTTCAAGAATGCCAACGCTTACCTGATCGTTTTGTCTTTTTTTCTCATCAATTTGTTTACGAAGTGTTTCCATTTCCTCTTGTAGTTCTGCTAAGGTAAACTGGCTGTATAAACGCATATTCTGCCTCCCCTATACTTGACTCCTGCTTCCATTTATCTTTCTAATTCTTTATTGTAACAAGAAAAAAGAAAAAGCGTGAGCAAAATGGTAAAAAAAAAGCACTCATCCGTCATGGAATGTGTGCAGAGAATATGGGGGTTTTGAGAAGGAATACTTATAAATCGATTGAATTCGCTCTCACCCGAATAACCGTTGTGATAAGTACTCTGAAGAATAGTCTTCAGTATCCAACTCAAATTTGAAACGACTGATTAGGCCTTACTATATCAAACAAAAATAAATTGGAAATAAAGGTAAAATAAAAGAAAAATAAAATCATTTGAAATCACAAGTTGCTCCTATTTTCCTAAACAGCAAACACATGATTATCAATCACGACAGTTGTTGTCCGGCTAAAAATCCACCTAGAAGTAGAGATGTCTGGATTGTAAAAATACAGGGCTCCACGAGAAGGGTCATCTCCAAATAAAGCATCTCGAACAGCTAATTGAGTTTCTTTATTTTTAGCAGAGGACAATCGTCCATTTTGAATAACGCTAAACGCATTACGAGCAAAAATGACGCCTTTTATCGTATCAGGGAACTGCTCTGATTTCACTCGATTTAATACAACGGCTGCCACGGCAACCTTTCCTTCATAGGGCTCACCACGGCTTTCCGCATAAACTAGACGTTCTAGCATGTCAATTTCCGCGGAAATAGAATTACTTTTGTGTAACCGGGCGAAGGTTTCTTCATTAAGTAGTCCTGTTACCGGGAGACCTTTTAAGCGTTGAAAAGCGGCTACTGCTTGTCCTAATTGCTTACTTGACCGACCGTCAATCGGCCCCTGATATAGCCCTGCTTTTTGGAGCTTAGCTTGCGTTTTCTGAATGTTTTTCTGATTACTGTCTGTTTGCACCTCTTCTACAACTTCCATGTTTGCTGGACTTTGTTGAGGAGCAAAAGCCAAGGCAGCGGCTTGCTTTTCTGTCTTGTTTGCAGACACGGGTTGGATGGCCGGAGCAGCTACACCGGCTGGTGTAAAGAAAAATGCGATAGCACTAACGCTTGCTAAAAGGCTAATGTGTAAAGCCATACGTATTAAAGGTAATGTCCTTATTGATTGCAAGAGAATGCCTCCTTTAAAGTTCGAATGGGAGCTAGACTAGTTCACCACACGTCAAATTTGGCAATTTTTTCATGTAATAGAAAAGGACGTAGAGGTAAACGCCCTTTTTGTTTTTTGTCCTCAGTTTATGCCGATGAGTCTTTTGGTCTTCAATCATTCTAGTCGTAGGCAAAAGACTAGGACAATAGTAGGATATTGGAAACCAATTTGGGAGGAAACGCATGAAAAAACGCATAGGGATATAGAAATGGAAGAAGTTTTCTCTTGTGGGAGGAGCAGTAGGCAGTGAGAAAGGGAGTGCTTTTTAGTAGATACAGTCGAATAAAAGCCCAATGAGACAAGGAATGAAGGGAACAAAGGCTAGCGGGGAAGTATGAGTTAGCCATTTAGAAAACAGAATTGAACATGCTCAAAAAAAGCGGAAATAGACAGGGGCGGGAGGAAAACAACTGGTTCACTTTGCTAAGAATGAACCCGAAGATTGGCTATCATACCTCTAATTCCCATGGGAAACCTATGAAAAAAAGTGGAAGAATGGGGATGAATAGGACGCTGTATATGTAGGCAGCAAAAATAGATGAAAAAGGAAAAAGCCCTTGAGTCATGCCTAGAGGCATTCCAAGGGCTTGCCGTTTCCTTATGTTTATTTTTCTGTAACGGTGATCTTTTGAATGGTAATGGTTTCAGTTGGCGTACTATTCTCACCAAATGAATTTGCTTTGACAGGTGTAGCGGCAATTTTGTCGATGGTGTCCATACCTGCTGTTATTTTTCCGAATATTGTATAGTCTGGTCGAGCCTCCAAGTTCTTTACATCATCTCCAGAACCAATGAAAAACTGGCTTCCATTGGTATTTGGCCCCGCATTCGCCATTGCTACAACACCTTTATCATAAGAGTGCCCATTCTTTAATTCATCTTCAAAGGAATAACCAGGACCGCCTGTTCCATCTCCCTTTGGATCACCAGTTTGAATCATAAAGCTCTGGATGATGCGGTGAAATGTTACACCATCGTAAAAATGATCGTTTGCGAGGAAAACAAAGTTATTGACGGTTTTAGGAGCGTCTTTTGCAAACAATTGGATGGTAAATGACCCTTTGTTAGTCTCTACAACGGCTTCATAATTTTTACTTGGATCAATCTTCATCTCAGGAGCCTTATCATATTGTTTGCTAGGCTTTTTAACGGTTTCCTCCTTTTTGTCTGAAGGAGCGGGTTGCCCGGAAGCAGCGTTATTTTGTTGTTGATCAGGAGCAGGAGCTGTTTTTGTCCCACAGCCTGTTACGAGAAGAGCGAAGCCTAATAATAGTGCGATCGGTAGACGTTTCATACTGATCCTCCTTATTTTTTTCTTCATTGTACCAGACAACCGATGGAGAGGTGAAATGACATGGCTACATCTCAATATACACAGAGCGAGGTTAATCTTTGGTTTGAAAGCTATCGATGCAAGCTATTAAGTCCTTATGTAAATCAAAAAAATGAATTAGTATACTTATGCAAGTGTGGACAAGAAATGCATAATTCATTTGTACGTCTAAAAAAATTTTGTAAAGACCCATACGGCATCAATTGTCGCAGAGAGGAGAAACGGAAAAAGATTTACGAAGAAATCATTGAGGTTATTATGAAGTATAATCTACAAGGTAGTGGATTCCATATATACAAAAAAATCCCCTTCCAGCATATAGCCAGAAAGGGATAACTATTTTACTTCATTTGCTTCAGGATTATTTACAAACCCTCTATGACAATTCTTCCAGACAACAACTTCCTTATGTAACCACAGATCATTTTCAGTTAAGTTATAACGTTTCAATAACTGCACACAAAATTCTAAGAGAGAATGATATGTTTTAGAAGTCATCTTCCCACTCATATCTATATGGATGCATTCAATCCGAGTAATACACAGAGGATTAAACCAATCAGCATAATCAACTTATTAGTGGTTTCTTGATACCATTTCTTTTCATCATTCCCTTGAGAGATTTTTGTCTCAGAAGACTTAGATTCTCGAATTAACCTAAATTTCTCGCGTTGTTGACGCATCTCTTCACGTTGTTGGTCAGCAATTGTAGTTAGCTTGGTAATGTTTTCAGTCATGATCACAATAGCAACATTAAAGAGCTTATCGCTTTGTTTAATGCTTAAGTTAATTTCTCGGATATCTTACTTTGTTTCTTCTTTGAAAGAATTGAGTTCTCTGTGCAGATTCTCAACTTTTACTTCTAAAACTTGGTTACTGGACATAGTAATAGTCCCTTTCAACGTAGAGTTATATGTAGCAAGTGCATATTAATTAACTCCCTTTCCAGCGAATAGGAGTAGATTTATAAGGTTTTAAATTTAAAAATTAAAAAACCACCTTTCTTGTTGTAAAAAATATAAAAATTATTTAATCCAATAATTTTTATTGTTATTTACAAAAATATACAATATAGTTAGAGTCAAGTTAAGATTGATAAAGGAATCAATGTAATTATTTATAAATTATGGAAGGGGATTGACATGGTTGACAGTCTAACTTTCACAACATTGGGGGAACTGATAAGAGAAAAAAGAGCAAATATGGGCTTGAGTTTGTCGGAATTAGGGAGAATGACAGGAATTAGCAAAGGGGTCTTATCGAAGATTGAAAATGATGAAACAAAGCGTCCAGAATTAAGAACTTTAAAGCCAATCGCAGATGTTTTAGATATCCCATACGAACAAATCATTGAATGGTATATCAAAGTAGAACATCGGGCTGAAGTTTTTGATGATTTTTTATTATTATGCATTGAACTTTCGAATCCTACTTTGATGGCTAAGGTTGCTATAAAATTCCTTGAAAATTCAAAGGAGGATACATACGCATTATTAGAACATATATATAAACTTGCTAATAAAGCTGTAAACAATGAAGTTAGATTGTCGCTGTACAATACAATTATTAAATATGCAAGAGCACACGGCATTCCCATGTACATAGCTAAGCCGTCATTTCAAAAATACTTGATCGAAAGACAAGATTTTAAAAGTATGGAGGAGTCATTTAAAGTTGGTGAAGAAGCTATTCACTATCTAGATTTCTTATCTAAAGAAGAAAAGATAGTTTTATTTTTTAGAATGGCTCTTCAAGCATATGCAATGAAAAAATATGAGAAGTGTATTGAATTAGGGGAAAAGGGGATTACAGAAGACATTGGGAACAATGAGCTAAAGGAACGAGTAGCGTTAGCAATATGTAACTCTTATGTCTGTTTGAACGATTGTGAGTCGGCAGAAAATTATGTTAACCATTTTTGCAAGTTAGGATATAAGTTTGTTTTAGAATGTCATAAGACAATTAAAGCAAACATACACTTAAAAAAGGGGGAGTATGATTTAGCAGTCCCTCTATTGCAAGAGTGTTTACTTGAGTCTGTTGATGACAATTATATTCATAGATTAAATGACTTACTAGAAACATTGCTAATATTAAAAGATGATAATTCTATTGTAAGTGTTCTTGAATCTATTGAAGAAAGTAAAATGAACATTGATGTTAAAACTCCATATAAGTATCGAGAGTTAGGTAGATTCTACAAAATAAGAGGGGAGTTTTATTTAAAACAAGGGAATATTGAAATGGGCATTTCTAAGCTAATTGAAAGTGTCTTGAATTATGAAAAAGTGAGCGCTTATATAGAGATTAATCATTGCATGGGTATGATACTAAATTGTGTAAATAAAAATTACAAAAAACTTGAGAAGAGAATATTAAGAAAACTAGTGTATATTTATGATGAAATAAACCAAAAAAAACAGATAAGGGGTTGAGAATGGTGAAAAAAACAATATTGTTTTTGAGCCTACTTTCATTACTATTTTCTGCTTCATTATCACTTGAAGATACGTACGAGACAAAAAATCAACAAGCAATCTCTGCGTTTCTAGATGATCCGGGATATTAATGTTTTTGAAACTATTGAACGCTATTAATTTAGCGTTCTTTTTTCTGAAAATATATAATTTTTGTCGTAATTTGTAAAACGTTTCAAGCTAATGGTTTTTTAAGGAAAAATTAGAACGGAGCGGAAAATGATATTCAGGAGGAAGAAAGGAGGTGTCACTTTCAATCTAGGTGACTTAATAATTAAAAGGAGCGTTCCCGTTAGTTTCTAGACAATCGGAACGACCCCACCTTGAGCAACAATAAATGTTACTCAGGTTCATTTTACCACTCACTTACAGAATATGAAAACAGAAAATTCTCAACTAGAACATGGTTTACAAAAACGTATTGAACTCCTCCGTAAAGAGTTAGAGATGTTGTATTACCAAGAAGGCTCATTTTTACATCCAGAAGTATTGCAGATGAGTCAGCAGCTAGATGAGTACATTATTGAAATTCAAAAGCTTCGCTTAAAAAATCAAAGAAGTGGAAGTCAGATGAATATAGGTTGCACGAAAGCCCTTTAGAACAAACTACAAGAATCTTCTTCAACGTATAAAAACAAAAATATCAGGAGGAATTTATATGAAAAAATTAGCAGGTTTGGCTCTATCTACTATGTTAGCTATGAGTGCTTTTTCCATGGTTCCTGAAGCATATGCAAAAGAACTTAATAAGAAAGAAACAATTTCAGTTGTTAAAAACTACATGGATAAACACGTTCCTGAACTTATACATGATTTGGAAAATTTGAAATCGAAAGAGATAGAAAGCTCAGAAGAAATTGAAAAAGTTATTGAGGAACACTACAAAAAATTCCCAGCACCACTAGAGATGAATGATTCTTCTCTAAGTGTTGAAGATATTTTCCCAGAAAAGTCAAAAGCAATAAAGCTATATAACGCCAAGAATAAAAATAAATTTTCAGTAGGAAATTTTATGGAAAAACACAATAGTCCATCTGGTTATGGTCATTTTATTGATTATAACAAGAAAGATGGTGAATTAGTTGTATATGTAGGAGATGCAGGTGAGGTAATTGTTCAATCTCTTAGTACAATCGCTGAAACAGCGTTAGATACTAAAGAAGTCAGAGCAAGCGCTAAAGCTAAAAAAACAGAAAAGAAAGAGTCTAGATACGAATTTTATAATGGCTGGGGGTTAAAATCTTTAGAAGTGTGGGCAAAGGGTCAATTTGAATATGACGGGAAAAAAGTAAAAGCAACTTATAGTGATGGAGATTGGAAAAAGTATATTGGCGGTACGGTACTAACTGTTGATGAAAGAGCTTTAGGGAAAGTAAGAAACTTCTCTGAAGGAAACAATGACTACTGCGAAGTATACACAAGACTAAGAGCAGAGGGTATCATAGGGTGGAAGTACTTTGGGATTACCCTAAATACCGAAACGTTTGAGGTTTATGTAGGGTCTACAGTTAAGGGAAGTACTTACGGTGGGATAAATGAACTGTAGCATCAAAAAAAGGCTAGGTTATATTATCTAGCCTTTTTTCTCTTATGATAAAATAAATATGCTATTAGCATAAATAAAATTACAGTCATAATAATTTGAGTGATTATAGCCCCCTTTGGAAGTAACAAGCCGACAAGTATTATTACTGCAAAAAAGACTATAATGAAAATGGTTAGCTTTTGCATCAGTCGCAAATACACGTAAACCCCTCCCTTAACCATTTTACAACATAATAACATATTTTCCTTATTTTTTAAATAACAACCACACAGTTTGATTCTGAATGTGCCGAATATGCATATAAAGTCTGGAAAAAATGTGATTAAAAAATTGCTCCCTGACGTTTTGGTGGGGAGCTTTGAGAGGGTGAAACAATGAGGAGTAAATCTTTGCTAATAACCTTTATCTTAGTGGCATTAGCAGAATTGATTTGGTTATTTTATATCAAGCAAAATACAAGCATTACTTGGACTGTGAGTATTCATGTTCTAATTATTGTATTATCACTTGATTTCCTTTTTAACAGAAAAAAAAGCCACTATAGAAATTATAGGTATCGTTCAATTTTACAAGGTATTATCAAGGTTGCTCTAATTGCCATCCCTCTACTTTACTTAAGCTACATGTAACACCTATAACAATTTCTATAGTAAAGAACCAAAAAACGCTCTCTATAGATGTTGCTGATGTGGGAGACAGTGGTTCCCCAGTGTTTACGTTTGGGGCAAAGAAAAATGTAGCTATCTATGGCATTATCTCTGCAACTGATGGCAAGGTGACAGTTATGTCACATGTAAAAAACATTAATTCTGAATTAGAAATTACGCCAATACTCGGAAAAGAACAATAAGGTAATCGGATCTTACATTGAAAATGATGTAAGACCCGATTAATTAAGGAGCAGATTGGGATGAAATATCTATTAACTTTTATATATATCTTAATAGGAAAAGTCATCCTGTTTGCATACTACGATCCCAAATTTTTTGGTTATACAATTCAATACTATCTCAGCACTAGTATTTTCTATTTCATTCTATTGGGATTGATAGTCATTTCAATAAGAGGTATTTTGAATAGAAAAATAGATGATGATCGTAAAAATATTTTATTATCCCTAGCTATCTTTATTGGTTTTTGTATCTTAGCTTTTTATTTAGGCGAATATATTATTGAAAGTCATATGGCTCATCTACTGTGAATAACATTATTAGCGTTTGTACTTTGGTGGACAAATGAATTGAAAACAACTGTGAAACCTACACCAATTAATTTAGTTATTTGTTCTCAAAATTCAGTCTTATATTCTTTCCAGAGACCATGTCAATTTCCCCAGTGTTTGCTAATTGATCATTCACTTTCTTTTCTTCAGTCGCAATAGGGAGGACTCTTATTCAGCTCTATCCCAATCAATCACCTCTTTCTAGAATGAATATTGCCACACTTCAATATATATAAAATGAAGTACGTCTCTTATTAGTTACATATATTGAAGAATTTACTGTTGAATATCTTGAAGCTACAATTATTAAAGCCATTGTAAAACAGGAGAAAGCTGAAGGGATTTCAATACAACAAACAGAAGAATTAGACTATGAAAAATTAATGAATACTATTACTCAAATTGGGTTTGAATTCCAGCAACAAGGAAAACTTGAATATTTTATTGTGACGAAAAGCATTTGTGAATGATCACAGATCGTGAAGAGAAGGGATAATGCATGAGTAATTACTTTAATATTTAGTGAATAAAAAAATATTTGATAAAACTATAAAGTTTTTTGTGATATAACCGATATTAATAATAGTCACCTAAATCATGGATATTTTCTGGGCAAAATGATGCTAAGAAAGTGTGGTTATCCAAGATTTGGTTGACTAGCATCTTGAAACGATCCTATTTCAGAATAGTGCAACATTACATAATCTTGAGCAAATGGATGGTTCAAGAAGTAAAAACACGGAGGTAGGAATCATGAGAATCAATCACAACGTATCAGCACTAAACACGCACCGTCAGCTAGGTGTAAACACTGGAGCATCTGGTAAAAACCTGGAGAAATTGTCTTCTGGTCTTCGCATCAACCGTGCAGGTGATGACGCAGCAGGTCTAGCGATCTCTGAAAAAATGCGTGGTCAAATCCGCGGTCTAGAAATGGCTTCTAAAAATGCGCAAGACGGTATCTCCTTAATCCAAACAGCAGAGGGTGCCTTGACTGAAACACACAGCATTCTACAACGTATGCGTGAACTAGCCGTTCAAGCATCTTCTGACACCAACGAAGGCGTTGACCGTCAAAAGCTTCAAGCAGAGGTTGATGAGCTGTCCAAAGAAATTAAACGTATTTCAACAGACACTGAGTTCAACAACCAAAAAGTATTGGATGGTTCTTTCGAAGACAAAACGTTCCATATCGGTGCTAACCAAGGACAAAACATCAAATTGAGTATCAACAACATGAGTAACAAAGAGCTTGGCGTAAATGGTCTAGCTAAAGAAACAACGGCGGGTGACATCACGTTTACGAACAGAAGCGGTGATGA
Source organism: Brevibacillus sp. SKDU10 (assembly GCF_001645205.1). Lineage (NCBI taxonomy): Bacteria > Bacillati > Bacillota > Bacilli > Caryophanales > Paenibacillaceae > Brevibacillus > Brevibacillus sp. SKDU10. The sequence goes on from NZ_LSSO01000204.1 coordinate 11,137, forward strand.
AGCTTTCAAAGTTGAATTTGCAATTGGAGCGAAAGGATCTGGTACATCTGCTAAAGTAGATAAGGATGGTAAAGTCACCGTAACCTTAGCATCTGCAGACGGTACCAATACAACAGCAAAATTTGATGATGTATTAGGAGCTCTGAAGGCCGTAGGAGTTGAATCGAAGCTTGGCGCTGGTAAAAAAGGAAGCGATACTGCCGCTAAATTAGCAGAAACAACTATTGCTAAAGCTGCTGCTACAGATGTTGATGACACAAGAGGTGTTAACATCTCCACACAAAAAGCTGCAGATAAAGCAATCACAACGATCAACAACGCTCTTAACAAAGTATCGGAAGAGCGCTCTAAACTAGGTGCAAACCAAAACCGTCTAGAGCACACTATCAATAACCTGGGAACAACTGCTGAGAACCTAACAGCCGCAGAATCCCGTATCCGTGATGTTGATATGGCGAAAGAAATGATGGACTTCACGAAAAACAACATCCTGACTCAAGCAGCTCAAGCTATGCTTGCCCAGGCTAACCAACAGCCTCAAAGCGTGCTTCAATTACTTCGTTAATTTATTTTATCGAAAAGACCTAGCGAATCAGTTAGGTCTTTTCTTTTTTCATTTAAAATGGAGAGCTTAATAGGTAATGTGTAGGCTATTAATAAAAGAGTGAAATTCTCGATCAAAAGGTAAAACTATACAAAAAATTTTGATTTAAAAAATATTATACATAACAATAAAGTTTTAAATCATATATCCGATATTAATAATAGTCGCTCAAATCATGGATTTTTTCTTTAGCATGGATGGATGTTGAGGATAGCGCTACTATTTGGGACGACGGAAGCAGTTGCCATTTTGAACAATTTGATTTCAAAATAAAGCAACACAACATCATCTTGAACAACATGGATGGTTCAAGAAGTAAAAAACACGGAGGTAAGAATCATGAGAATCAATCATAACGTATCAGCACTAAACACACATCGCCAACTAGGCGTAAACACTGGCGCATCTGGTAAAAACCTAGAGAAATTGTCTTCTGGTCTTCGCATCAACCGTGCTGGTGATGACGCAGCAGGTCTAGCAATCTCTGAAAAAATGCGTGGCCAAATCCGCGGTCTAGAAATGGCTTCTAAAAATGCGCAAGATGGTATCTCTTTGATCCAAACAGCTGAGGGTGCATTAACTGAAACACACAGCATCCTGCAACGTATGCGCGAACTAGCCGTTCAAGCATCTTCTGACACCAACGAAGGCGTAGACCGTCAAAAGCTTCAAGCAGAGGTTGATGAATTGTCCAAAGAAATCAACCGTATTTCTACAGACACAGAATTCAACAACCAAAAAGTATTGGATGGATCTTTTGAAAACAAAACATTCCATATCGGTGCTAACCAAGGACAAAATATTAAGCTGAGCATTAATGATATGAGCAATGAGAAGCTTGGTGTAAACGCTACTTACAAAGAAACTGATCTTAAAAGTATGGAGTTAACTGTAAAAAATAGAGAGGGCGCAGAAATTACAATTAAATTTAGTGATCCTACTACAACTGCTGCAACAGAAACTTCTGCTAAATTAACGAAAGCAAATGAATATACGGTTACATTAAAAAGCGATGGTAAAAAGGGTACAGGCACGAAACAAGACGTAATGGATGCTCTTAAAAAAGTAGGTCTTGATGTAGTTGCTAAAGACGAGTCTAAAATGAAAGATGCAGTAGCAGGCAAAATTGCTGCTGATGAGAAAGTAGCTGCTGGGGTGGAAGATAATACAAGAGGTGTTAACATCTCCACTCAAAAAGCAGCAGACAAAGCAATCACAACTATCAACAACGCTCTAAACAAAGTATCTGAAGAGCGCTCTAAACTAGGTGCAAACCAAAACCGTCTAGAACACACTATCAACAACTTGGGAGCAACTGCAGAGAACTTGACAGCTGCTGAATCCCGTATCCGTGACGTTGATATGGCAAAAGAAATGATGGACTTCACAAAAAATAATATTCTTACTCAAGCAGCTCAAGCCATGCTTGCACAAGCTAACCAACAGCCTCAAGGCGTACTTCAATTACTTCGTTAATCTAACGATGATAATGAAAAGACCTAACGAATCAGTTAGGTCTTTCCTTTTTGTATAAAAAAGCAGTTCTTAATTAAAGAGGGAAATAAGATATTAAATTATCTAATGGTATTTTTGGAAGAAGAGACAATACGAACTGAACTAGTTAGATGTGCTTTTTCTCCGGGAGATATCATAGCATTATCAAACATTTTGGATGCTGTATATTGTAGTGATTAATAAGTCCTGTAATTGATATTTCTATTTTTTGTTACGTTTTTGAATCAAGTATTAGTTGATGTTAAACCTGAATGAATTGCTGAGATTTCATCATAAAAGCTAACCTGCTTTCTACTAAAATAAAACCTCTCAACGTAACGTTGGAAAAATTTGAATAAAAAAACTTTTAATGAACTGTAAAATTTTATGATGAATATCCGATACTAATAATAGTCACCTAAATCTTGGTTTTTTATCTGAGCCATGCATGCCAAGGGTAGCGCTACTATTAGCCGATTAGGGGACTAAACAGTTGCCATTTTGAAACAATTCTATTTCAAAATAAAGCAACACAATATTATCTTGAACAATTGGATGGTTCAAGAAATGAAAAACACGGAGGTAACAAATCATGAGAATCAATCACAACGTATCAGCACTAAACACACATCGTCAACTAGGCGTAAACACTGGCGCATCTGGTAAAAACCTGGAGAAATTGTCCTCTGGTCTTCGCATCAACCGTGCAGGTGATGACGCAGCAGGTCTAGCGATCTCTGAAAAAATGCGTGGACAAATCCGCGGTCTAGAAATGGCTTCTAAAAATGCGCAAGATGGTATCTCCTTGATCCAAACAGCAGAGGGTGCATTAACTGAAACACACAGCATCCTGCAACGTATGCGCGAACTAGCCGTTCAAGCATCTTCTGACACCAACGAAGGCGTAGACCGTCAAAAGCTTCAGGCAGAGGTTAATGAATTGTCCAAAGAAATCAAACGTATTTCTACAGACACAGAATTCAACAACCAAAAAGTATTGGATGGATCTTTTGAAGACAAAACATTCCATATCGGTGCTAACCAAGGACAAAGTATCAAATTGAGCATTAACGACATGAGCAACACAGAGCTTGGTGTAAATGGTCTTCAGTCCAAAGAAACTGCGCTTGATGCAGATATTAAAGTAGGTAATATTTCTGAAGATACCTTTAAAGTAGAATTGAAAGCATCAAAAACAAACGGTAATGCTGAAGTAAAAGAAACAACAGCAAAAATTGATAAAGATGGTAATGTTGTCGTAACATTGAAACAAGAACAAGCTAAAGATGATAAGTCTGTAGGTGCTATTACTGCAACAAAACAAGAAGTAGTAGATGCTCTTAAAAAGATTGGCATCGAAGCTACTACTACTAATGGAACAACTAAAGCTGCCGCTGTTGCCGCAAAAGATATCGCTGCAGCTACAGACAAAGATGACCAAACAGGTGTTAACATCTCCACACAAAAAGCAGCAGATAAAGCAATCACAACAATCAACAACGCTCTTAACAAAGTATCCGAAGAGCGCTCTAAACTAGGTGCGAACCAAAACCGTCTAGAGCACACAATCAACAACTTGGGAGCAACTGCTGAGAACTTGACAGCTGCTGAATCTCGTATCCGTGACGTTGATATGGCGAAAGAAATGATGGACTTCACGAAAAACAACATTCTTACTCAAGCAGCTCAAGCCATGCTTGCACAAGCTAACCAACAGCCTCAAGGCGTACTTCAATTACTTCGTTAATCTAACGATGATAATGATAAGAGGAGACCTAACAATTCAGTTAGGTCTTTTCTTGTTGTAAAAATAGCTACCTTAAATGACTCCAAGTATAAACGATTCATTTGCTTAGCAAAGTAATTTCGACCGTGAATAAGATAATCTTGTAAGCAGTGCTTATTACCATCTAAAAGAGTATGGCGATGTTGTAACAGAGAATGACTATATAAAAAGAACAAAAGAACTAGGGAGCTGGAAGATTGCCATTGCTTTTCCTCACCTGTGCATTGCCGTGGGTAAAGACACAACTCCTGCTCTTTCCTTATGAAGAGCAAGCTATTGCTAAGGGCTGAAGAGATACTAGCACTGTGCGATTTGGAAATGGATTTAAGACCATTGTATGGGCTAATGTATGGACTAAAAGAAGAGGAGATTCCTATCCAAAAACTGTTTGTAACCGAAGCTGATAAGGCTTCCACTTAGTAAAATTTGATTGTGTAGTAATGCAGATATAACCAGATTCAGCAGCCACATTGTTGTTTTTCATATATTTTTAGTTTACTAGTTGACAACACACAAAAAATAGGATATGCTTCATATATCTCAAATTTAAGATATTAAAAAGTGAGACATGTTGAATTATTTTTTGTAAAAGGTAAGATAAAATAATCAAGGAAAGGAGAGAACAAAATGCAGGACAAACAGGGAAAGCAAACGGACATGATTACGGATGTTAATAAAGCTCAAGAGCAATCTCTCCATTTGTTCGTTGTCTTATCTCGCGCCTTTAATTGGACGTCTGCTCATGTTCAGAAGGATATTCGACAATATGGATTGAATCCGACTGAATTTGGCGTCCTAGAATTGTTATTTCACAAAGGCAGGCAGCCTCTACAGCAAATTGGAGATAAGATTTTAATCTCTAGCGGAAATATTACTTATGTGGTTGATAAGCTAGAAAAAAAAGGCTATTTGCTTCGTAAGCCCTGTCCGAATGATCGACGCGTGATCTATGCGGAATTAACACAAGCAGGAGAGCAATTTCTCCAAGAGATTTTTCCGAAGCATCGAGAAAAGCTAGCAGAAGCAATGAATGGACTGTCTCCTGAAGAAAAAGAGATTACCATCACCTTGTTAAAAAAGCTAGGGAAGTCAGCCCAAATGAATTTTGTAGATAAGTAGCTGAAAAAACAGATGCGATAATAAAAAGAAGCATATTATCCATCTATCTCATATATCTTTAATTGAAGATACTTAAAATAAAACATATTCCTGAGGAGGAAAAAGAAAATGAATGCAGGACTTTTACTTATTCGATTAGTTGTGGGACTTTTATTTATTGGTCATGGTACACAGAAATTATTTGGATGGTTCGGCGGGCATGGCTTAAAGGGAACAGCAGGTTGGTTAGAATCAATCGGTGTGAAGCCCGGCTTGTTAATGGCTTTCATGGCAGGAGCCAGTGAAATTGTTGGAGGATTGCTTTTTGCCTCTGGTGTGTTTACTTGGGTAGGAGGAGCACTAATCGCTGTTACTATGCTGATCGCTATTTTTACTGTACATGGAAAAAATGGATTATGGATTACTCAGAACGGTATGGAATACAATCTGGTATTGCTAGCGGTAGCTATCGGCGTTGCGTTGATTGGTCCAGGTGCATATGTTTTATTTGCATAAGTTTTGCCTAAGGACGGACCTGAAAAGAAAGGTATCCAGATTCACGTACTCTATTGTATGATAATAAGGTATAACGTGAACAATGCCGCGATATATAGGTCTAAAGAAGTAACATTTAGACAAGAATCAACAAAGTAAAAAGTAGAATTATATTCGATACAAAAAGCAGGGGGAGCGAGTAAGTGTAGAGAAAACGCGTCTTCCCCCCTGTAACAATTTCGATACATACATGAGATGAGGGAGTTTACATGAGTGAATTTACAAGCCTAGTGAAAAGTCGACGTTCCGCAAATAATTTCATTGAAGGGGTAGAAATTACCCGATCCGAGCTTGAAGAGATCTTTACCTTGGCTAAATATGCTCCTTCTGCTTTTAATCTTCAGCATACACATTATCTTGTCGTAACGGATCCAGTCTTGAAAGAAAAAATTTATGAATCCTGCAAGCAGTATAAGGTGCATTCAGCTTCAGCAGTCATTTTGGTGTTGGGCAATCGTTACGCTTATCAAGCGGTGGAAAAAATAAACGAGGGCATGCATCATCTCGGAATTTTGAGTAAACAAGAGCTGGATCGTACCGTTGAGACTGTTACAGGGATATATGAGGGTAAGGGTGAATCCTTTATGAAGGAAGAAGCCATTCGTAATGCAAGCCTTTCTGCGATGCTGTTCATGCTATCTGCGAAAGATAAAGGCTGGGATACGTGCCCGATGATTGGATTTGATCCAGGTGCTATAAAGGAAATATTAGAAATTCCTGATGGATATGAAACTGTCATGATGATTACTATCGGAAAAGAAAAGCTCTCAAGCCAACGTCCACGCGGCTATCGTAAGCCGAACGGAGAGTTTGTAAGCTACAACGGTATGTGATTTCTATGAAAACATTGCTAAAGCTGTTAATGGGACATGCTGTTGCAATGTTTTCTTACTGTAGAGGAATTGGAGCTTTTTATAGATGAACCTGATCCTAGCATCTTCTTAAACCTCTTTGGGCAAAAATGTTCGATCTCCTGAGCGGAATTATAGAAGGGCTTTAATTTCATATAGCGTAAACTTGGAATAACGAATATAATTTGTTCTAGGTAAACTTTTTGTCCTACTTTCAAAAAAAGGATATAAAGTGAATATTTCCATAAGGAAAAACTACATATGGTAGTGGAATAGGTGTATTTGTTTCATAAACGGATACTTAAAAGGGAAGCCGGTGTAAATCCGGCACGGTCCCGCCGCTGTAAGGGGGAGTCTTATGCAAACATGTCACTGGATCATATCTGGGAAGACGCATGGAGATGATGAACCCAAGTCAGAAGACCTGCCTATTCTAGAAATGCTGTTAGACCTACGGGGAGATAGGGAGGTGTTTTGAATGCTAAAAGACCGATGTGATGTGTTCATAAACGATAGGCATTTCTGACCTTTTTAATCTGGTTGGCAATGTTTTTTTGTGTTTTAACATTTTTAGAATAATTAAATTATATAAAAGGTGATAAAAATGTTTTTGAAACGGTCTAGATTTATTACTTCTTTTGTTGGACTAGTAGCGATGCTGACAATTATTGTCGCTGGCTGTGGTAACACAACAAAAGAAGGAGAAAATAGAGCAAATCAAGATAGTTCAAAAGTTCTTACGTTTTCCTGGTCCGGAGATATTGGGGACGTAAATCCTCATACCTATTTTCCGAATCAATGGTTCTCACAAGCTATGGTATATGAATCTCTCGTTTACTACGGTGAAGGCGGGGAGCTTAAACCGTGGCTGGCCCAAAGCTGGGATGTATCGAAGGATGGAAAAGAATACGTGTTTCATCTAAGAAAAGATGTTACATTTTCGGATGGATCGCCGTTTAATGCTACAATCGTGAAGAAAAACTTCGATACGGTTTTAGCTAATGCTCCCCAACATGAATGGATGGAATTAATAAATCAAATTAAAAGTACGGAGGTAGTGGACGATTTTACGTTTAAATTGATTTTGAACAAGCCATATTACCCAACTCTTCAGGAGCTTACGTACATCAGACCTTTACGATTTGTAGGAGAAGCCGCCTTTCCTGATAGCCAAAACACATTTAAAGACGGGCTCAAGTCACCGATTGGGACAGGTCCATGGGTACTAAGCGAATATAAGAAAAATGAAAGGGCTGTCTTTACAAGAAACGAGAAGTATTGGGGCGAGAAACCGAAAGTCGATAAGGTAATTGTTAAAGTCATACCTGACGGTGAATCGAGAGTGCTAGCTTTTGAGAAAAAGGACATCGATCTGATTTTTGGAAACGGAGTCATAAGTCAGGATTCGTTCCGGTTTCTGAAGGAATCGGGAAAATATGAAACCAAATTATCAGAACCTACGGCTACAAGGGCGTTACTCTTTAATACGAACAGAGAAGCTCTCAAAGAGCGTAAATTACGTCTAGCCATCCAGCATGCCTTTGATAAGCAGGCTGTCATCGATCATATCTTTTACGGCACAGAAAGAAAAGCTGATACGTTATTTGCACCTACCATTCCATATACGAAGATTGATGTAAAACCGTATGAACACGATGAAGAAAAAGCGAAACAGTTATTGGATGAAGCGGGCTGGAAACAAGTAAATGGCAAACCATTTCGAGAGAAGGCTGGAAAAACGCTACAATTGGAGCTGATGTTTATTAGCTCAGACAACATCCAGAAGGCGATCGCAGAATATACCCAAGGTGAGTTTAGAAAATTAGGGATAGATATTAAGCTGACTAGTAAGGAAGAAGAGGATTTTTGGGCTACAGCCAATGAAGGCAGCTTTGATTTATTATTTACGGCAAGCTGGGGTGTTCCATTTGATCCACATTCCTATTTATCTGCTATCACAACACCTTCGGAAGGCGGCAGTCCAGATTACAAAGCTCTATCAGGGCTACCAGGCAAGAAAGAATTAGATGGAAAAATCAAGGAAGTATTAGTAAGTACAGACGAAGCACACAGAAAGATGCTTTATACAGATATTTTAACTACATTGCACGAACAGGCTGCTTACTTACCAATATCTTATCAATCTAATATAGCGGTCTATCATAAAAATCTGAGCGGGGTTCATTTCTTGCCTCAAGAATACGAAGTGCCTTTCACTACCATTGATATGAAGTGAAGTGGGGTTATGTAAAAACGGCGAAGGAGTAGTAAATGGGTTGGTTTATTGTTAAACGTCTCACAAGTTTACTGCCAATATTATTGGGAATTTCTCTGATCACTTTTATTCTGCTCCACTTAACCCCCGGGGATCCGGCCGTAGCTTACTTGAGGGCGTCACATATTCCTCCAACAGATGAGGCAGTGGCTTCCCTTCGAGCAGAGCTAGGGCTGGACAAGCCCCTGTATATCCAGTATGTAAATTGGTTAGGAAAAGTGGTTCAATTGGATTTAGGGATTTCTTATGTGTCGAAGAAATCTATATGGGATGAAATTATTCTCCATTTCTTCCCGACAATGCAACTCGCATGTGCTTCATTGCTCCTGATTATTTTTATTAGTTTACCTTTAGGAATGATTTCTGCCCTTTACAAGGGGAAATTAATTGATCAGGTTAGCAGGATGCTGGCCTTTGTAAGCGTCTCGATGCCTGCTTTTTGGCTCGGATTTCTGTTCATCTATTTTTTATCGGTAAAGTTAGATTTATTTCCCGTATTGGGAAGAGGAACTTTTGCCCATCTAGTGCTTCCGGCCCTGACATTGGCTTTTCCTTATATAGGTACGTACATGCGCTTGCTTCGCACCAGTATGCTAGAAAACTTGAATGAGCCATTTGTCGTATATGCGAGAGCGAGAGGGCTGCGAGAAAGTCTAATCATCGGTAGACATGTGTTTAAAAAATCCTTATTACCTGTGTTAACTGGACTTGGCATGAGCATTGGAAACATGCTAAGCGGAGCCGTTATTGTTGAGACCGTCTTTGCATGGCCTGGTATGGGCTCCTTGTTTGTCACTTCTATTTTACACCGTGATTATCCGATGATTCAGAGCTGTTTATTGTTTATGGGTGTGATCTTTGTCGTCTGCAATCTCCTTGTGGATATTGCATATGCTTTCCTAGATCCCCGGATAAAATGGGAAGGAGAGCAATAAGCGTGTTGAAAAAAATGAAGCAAAAGCTACTGTCACAAAAGCTCATGATCATTTGCGGCATGATTATCATCCTCATGATACTATTGGCTCTGTTTGCTCCTTTTTTGTCTCCAAATGATCCGAATCTAGTTGATATCACGCAAAAGCTACAAGGCCCTTCCTCGAAGTTTCCGTTAGGGACAGATCATTTGGGCAGATGTATATGGTCTCGGCTGATCTATGGAACACAAACCTCACTGGGGACAGCCTTTTTTGTCATGGGATTTACCATGCTAATTAGTCTTCCGGTCGGTATTTTTGCAGGCTATCGAAGTGGTTGGGTTGATTATCTGTTCATGCGAATTTGTGATATATTCATGGCTTTTCCAAGCTTGCTTCTGTCATTAGCTTTGATTGGAATCCTCGGGCCCGGTCTGGGCAATATGATTTTTGCTATGGTCCTTGTCCAATGGGTGTTTTATGCCCGAATCATTCGAGGAATGGTTCTTAGTGTGAAGGAGCAACCCTTTATCTTAGCAGCAAAAGTGTGCGGAACACCAAAGCTGGTCATTGTTCTAAAGCATATCTTACCCACCATTATATCGCAGGTGGTCGTTTTAGCTTTTATGGACATCGGAGGAATTGTTTTAGCTATTTCTGGTCTCTCATTTCTAGGACTTGGCATACAGCCGCCAGGAGCGGAGTGGGGAATGATGATCAATGACAGTAAACCGTTTTTTAGAAATAACCCTTCCTTGATGCTGTATCCAGGGATGATGATCTTACTTGTCGTGATCGCTTTCAACCTGTTCGGAGAAGCATTGAGGGATGCCTTAGACCTAAAAAGAAAATAGAAGGGAGGATCAGAAGATGGCACAGCACCCCATTCTAACTGTTAACAATTTACATATAGTTGTATCAACACCGCATGGGGTGACTCAGACTGTCAATGAGGTAAGCTTTGAAATAGAGGCTGGAAAAGTGCTTGGGCTTGTTGGAGAAAGCGGATCAGGTAAAACGATGACATGCATGTCTTTATTACATCTTTTGCCTGAACAGGCAAAGGTGGTAGAAGGGAGCATCACGTTTCGCAATAAAGATTTGCTGACCTGTTCAGAAGAAGAGGTAAGAAAAATACGCGGTAGCGAGATCGCTTTTATCATGCAAAATCCGATGACTGCCTTTAATCCTGTGCGTACAATTGGCAGACATTTTATTGAAACACTTAGAACTCATCTGCCTATTACCAAGCGACAAGCACAGAAAATAGCTTTGGAGCATCTGGAAAAAATGGACTTGCCAAATCCAGCAAATGTATTGAAGCAATATCCATTTCAGTTAAGCGGCGGTATGCTCCAGCGTGTGATGATTGCAATCACGATGTCCATACAGCCCTCGATTCTTATCGCGGACGAGCCAACGACTGCACTCGATGCGACGAATCAACTTCAGATTTTGAGGCAGTTGGATCATATTAGAAAAGAATATAATACCGGTATTTTATTAGTTTCACACGATTTGGGAGTCATTGCTCAGATAGCTGATGAAGTAGCTGTCATGTATGCTGGCTATATTGTTGAAAAGGCACCGGCATCTACATTATTTAATCGCCCGATGCACCCCTATACCCGTGTCCTGTTACAAGCCAGACTTGGATTAACGAGCAGGAGGAAGGGGATTAACCGTGTTAGCATGTCACTCCCTAAACCGCTAAATAGAGAGGGTATCTGCCCGTTCTTAGACCGATGCGAGAATGCAGACCACATCTGTGCAACGAAAAAGCTTGAATGGAAAGAATATGAACAAGATCATCTGGTACGATGTGTAAAATTACGATAAAGGTGGCTGAATGAAGAGTGAGTCTGCTTACGCTTACAAACATAAAGAAAACATATTCACTAGGAAATTCTGTTTGGAGGAAGGGGAAAACGGTAGAAGCTGTTAAAGATGTCTCTTTCACTCTGGAGGAAGGGATATGTTTAGGACTTGTGGGAGAAAGCGGAGCAGGAAAGAGCACTCTTGGCAAAATTATTTTGGGACTTGAAAAACCTGATCAGGGAGAGGTCTGGTTTCAGGGAAAGAACCTTTATCGTCTAAAAGAAAAAGAATTAAGAGAGGTACGGCGAGATTTACAGGTTGTCTTTCAGGATTGTTATAGCGCTGTAAATCCACGACTAACGATCAGAGAGATTATCGCTGAACCCTTACGAAATTACGAACAACGTACAGCTACTCAAGAAAGACAGAAAGTACAGGAGCTTTTGGAGATCGTAGGCTTAGATCCGGAAGATATGCATAAATACCCACACCAGTTCAGCGGAGGGCAATTACAGAGAATCAATATCGCTAGAGCGATAGCACTAAGACCGAAGCTGATTATACTTGATGAGGCTGTAAGCGCTTTAGATGCTCTTACTCAAGTACAAATTTTACACCTTTTAGCAGAATTAAAAGAAGAGTTTCAGCTTTCCTATCTGTTCATCTCACATGACTTACAGGCGATCAATTACATCGCGGATTGTATAGGGGTCATGTATAAAGGTGAGATTGTTGAATGGTTAGATGATATGGAGCAGCTTGAACGATTAAAACATCCTGTTTCCCAAAAAATCATGTCTTCTGTGTTATATCCATATCCAGGATTCTTTAAGCTTAAAGCTTAGGTGTTTGAGAAGAAAGGAACAGAAGCTGTTGAACGATCCAGAAATCTAAGAGAGTTTCAGGGGAGGTAAAAGTCAAATGTATCCTCTTATTTTTCGAACGTACACTCTCTTTCATTCACCTACGGCACACCTGCTATCAGTGGGTTTTTGGGCCGTACTGCTTGCTGTTCCTTCAAATGCTTCTGTTCTTTTTATCCATAGATTTTTTAATTCTCCCGCTTTGTCGTAGTACGTGTTGTTTTTTGTAGAAGATGCTATAAAGAGAAAAATTCTATATTATATGTTTTAAATGTTTGAATATTACAACTCTTGGCTATTTCAGATTGTACAAGGCAAAGGAGCAAGGTCTTTCTAGCTAGAAGCATTGTAATCCCGCCATTTTGTAATCATTTACTAGTTTTTTACTAGTTTTGTGACACAAAAGTGTATGGGGCGAAAAGCTTTTCAAGAACGGAATGTTTCGATATACTGTCTTAGAGTTTGTAAGAAGGACGTGAACAAGATGAGTCAAGCAGATATACAATACCTTGCATTAGTGGAAGATATTTTAGAAAACGGATACTATGACAACAATCGCACAGGAATCCCTACAAAAAAGCTATTTGGCAAGCTGTTAAGCTATGATTTGCAAAAGGAATTTCCGATTTTAACAACTAAATTTGTTGCCTTTAAAACAGCAGTTAAGGAATTGCTATGGATTTATAAGCATCAAAGCAACGATGTGAGACTCTTACAAGAGATGGGCGTCCGTGTTTGGGATGAATGGGCCAAAGAGGACGGAACGATCGGGAAAGCATACGGTTATCAAGTTGCTAAACACAAACAGATAGACAAGCTGATTGATGGCCTAAAAAACGATCCTCAAGGGCGCCGACATATTATTAGTTTATGGGATATGAATGATTTAGAAGAAATGGCCTTGCAGCCATGCGCTTTTCAAACCATGTGGGATGTTGCGGACGGTTATTTAAACTGTACTCTTGTACAGCGTAGCGGTGATATGGGGTTAGGCATTCCGTTTAATACTACCCAGTATGCCGTGCTTATTCATATGATTGCGCAGGTCACAGGGCTGAAACCAGGGAAATTCCAGCATTATATTAACAATGCACATATCTACGAAAATCATTTTGAAGGCTTGCGTACCCAATTAACTAGAGAGGCTTATCCTGCTCCTACCTTCTGGATTAACCCGGAGATCACTGATTTTTATGATTTTACGCCGGATGATGTGAAATTAATCGATTATAAGCATCAGCCGAAAATTGCCATGGAGGTGGCTGTTTAGTGCTATCAAGCATTTTTGCGATGGGGCAGAATCGTGTTATTGGGAGAGATAACCAGCTCCCATGGCGATTGCCAGAGGATCTCAAGTATTTTCGACGCATTACCACTGGTCATGCTATCATCATGGGGCGTAAAACCTACGAATCAATTGGAAAGCCTTTGCCTAATCGGCGCAATATCGTGCTGACGACACAAGCAAACTATAAGGCGGATGGCTGTGAAATCGCTCATTCGATTGAAGAAGTTCTGTCCCTGATTGATAATAAAGAAGAAGCCTTTATTATTGGTGGGGCGGAAATTTATAAGCTGTTATTGCCCTACACTAGCAAAATGTACATTACGAAGATTGGGCAGGAATTCGAGGGAGATGCCTTTTTTCCACCCTTCGATGAATCTGAATGGACATTAGTTGAAGTGACACCCGGTGTACAAAACGAAGAGAATCCATATCAGTATGAGTTCCAAATATATGTTCGGAGTGTAACGAATTGTAAATAGTTTGAGGACTATCCCAAGCAATGTCAACTGCCAAAACATCTTTGCTCCCAGTATTTGATCGGGAACAAAGATGTTTTTTTCTGTGTGTTTGTTTTTTTTTGCTTATGTATAAGAAAAAATGCATATTTTACACTTTTTTTATTTATGCCTGTGACCTTTTTCAGATATGATGCGTCAATTGGAGTAGAAACAAACAGTGTGGAGGAAGAGGGATGGTAATGGCCGTAAAGCAGGACGGTAAGGAAAATCCGTCTGTTGCGATAGAGACTGATTACTATGAGGCGAGAGATTTCCCAGAATTATATGATGAATATTTTGATCGGGTCAATCGCTATTTACGATGTCGAGTACATAGTTCGTGGGATGCAGACGACTTGACAACCAGCGTATTTTTAAAGGCTCTGGAAAAATTTGATCAATATAGCCGTCGAAGCCCATTTGCATCTTGGATTTTTCGTATCGCTCATAATACGTTTATTGATTTTGTTCGCAAGGTGCGTGAATACCCGACTGAAGCAGAAGAATTATTGTTTATTGAGGCAGATGATGAGTATCAACCTGAATTGCGTGTTTTATCTAAAGAAGAAATGACTTTATTACGGACTAGGTTAAATATGTTATCGCAGGATCAGCGTGATGTTTTGACGCTACGTTTCTTTGCTGATCTAAAGATTTCCCAGGTTGCTGAAGTGCTAGGTAAAAGTGAATCGTCCGTTAAGATGATCTCTCACCGCGGAATAAAAGTCTTGCAGAGTTTGTATGAGGAAGGTGATCGCCATGAAGGATGATCTACGCAATGCATCAGATCAGACAAATGATCATGAACAGACCGTGGTTGAACTCTTGTCACATTTAAGTGATATGCGTAAGGCGGTTCCTGTTAACTATCGATTAAAAGAAGATTTGAAACGTAAATTAATGGAGCAAATGCAAGGGCAAAAACAACCGCAACTGACGGTCGTTCGCCAGGAAGAAATAAAGCACAATGATCAAAAGAGGATCAATCGAAAAAGAGGCTTGTATATGCTAGGCGGGATCGGAACAATTGCTTTGGCTGCTTTTTTATACGTAAATGTTGCTCAGGCAGATGTTGATCTTGCTATTTCAAAGTCATCCATCAATATTCCTAAGCTATCCACTGATTCGGCAGTGCTATCCTCAGATTTACAAGTTGCCTATTTGCAAGCCGATAATAAGCTGCACATCATAAGCGGATTTGACAGTGACATAGATACCCCTATTGAGCTTCCACAACAAATTGGAACATATGACTCCATAGCATGGAATTCTACAGGTACAAAGCTGGCGCTGACGGAAAACAGCCAGGAGAAAGGGAAATTGTGGATTTTACAGCTTAATAAGAGTAAACAAGAAAGCTATGCTCCGAGACTATTATTGGAGCAGGAGAATCGTCCAGTGATTGACCCTGCATTTGATCCTAAAGATGAATTTTTAGCTTATACAGCATATAAGCAAGATAAACCTGAGATTTGGGTAACCAATCTGCGTACCTTTGGTAAAGAGAAGGTAGCAGACGGTTCAAAGGCGTCTTGGTCTCACAATGGACGTTATCTCTCTTTTGAACAAAATGGAGAGGTTTGTATTTATGATCGCCAGACGGGAGAAATCAAGGAAAAAGTAAAAGGCAGCTCTCCCTCGTGGTTTTCAGCTAAGCAGCTTACGATTCTTTCTCCAGATGGCGTCATGCTAATGGGTACAATGGATGAATCTGTTAAAAGATGGAAAAAAGTAAAGCTTCCAGCAGGTATCGAGAAGCAATCGGTAAAAAGGGCTGAATGGACTAGTGATGGAAAGCATCTATTAATTGTCAACTCTGATCAACAAGGGTTTATGTTTACGCCGCTTGATTTACAATAATAGGAGGAAAACATATGTGGAAATGGCTGGTAGCGATTGCGCTCGCTTTCATGGGATTTCAACTTCCTGTTTCGTATGCGGCGGACAGAATTGAAATGAAAACGAAGATTCCGTTTGCTGATATAACAAGCCAGGATAATTTAATTCGCGTCCATGCAGATATTACGAATAACGGTGATGCAGTTTCGGGTGAACTGCGGTTTGCAATTGAAAAGCCTCATTCAAAGGAGGCTCTTCCTTATGTAAAAGAGATTACTGTTCAAAAAGGGGAAACGAAGCATGTTTTCTTCGACTTACCAAGTGAAGAGATCATAAATAATAGCGAGGCATTGCGACTGGAATTTTATCAAGGCAATCACTTGCTTGCAAAGGTAAAACCAAATTATCAGATTAGAGAAAAGCAATCGGATCAAGTAACGGTTGTTGTCCTCGATCAACACGAAAATAGTATGCAATTCTTAAACCAAGTAAGACAAGAGGGTGCTGAAGACAGTAATCAAGAAGCTGCTCCGAGAAATGAGGCTACCTGGAGCAGTATGCTGGTCAGCAATGTGAGACCAGAAGAGCTACCCACTGAAGCTCATGTACTAAGTAATATCAATATGCTAGTAATTGGAGATATTTCAGCAGGTAGCTTACCTTCAGAACAGATAAAAAAAATAAAAGAATGGGTATATGCTGGAGGGAACATTTTGCTGTCTGCTTCCACTCCTCCAGAAATACTGGATGCTTTTAAAGAGTGGATGCCAGCTTTAACCAAGCAGCCGGGAATCACTAAGGATTTGTCTACCTTTACCGAGATCAGTAAAAAATCAGCTTTGCCGATTCAACAGATAACGGTGTATAACAAGTCATTGCCACTGTTTTCGACTCAAAAGGTGGGCTTAGGAAAGTTGTTTTTTGCTAACTATGATGTCAATGCACAGCCATTGGCCTCATGGGAATTCAACCGTCAGCTTTGGAGTAAGCTAGTATCCCAATATGCACTAAATAGCCAAGTTCGTTTTCCTTATCTGAATCGAAATCCTAACTATTATAATATGGCACAGCACATTCCTGATGTTCATCTGCCGTCTGCTTCCGTGCTATTTTTCATTTGGATCGGTTATGTACTATTGATTGGACCTATTCTGTATGTGCTGTTAAAACGTAGAGACCGTAGAGACTGGGCGTGGGGAATTATCCCTGTTTCAGCCCTCGTGGTTAGTGTTGGAGCCCTTTCTTTTGGGAAGAGTTTAATAGCTCCAAATGATAAGCTTTATACAGTAAACCAAATTATCTCGATTCGACCAGATTTAGCGATTTTAAAATCGGATGCAACTGTGCTGAAACGTTCTGGTGGGGAAATTATCTTAGACACAAAAGATGGGATTATCGTTCCAGGAAATCTTTTGCAACACACAGAACGAAATAAAAACAAATCAGCCTATACCATTCGACAAAACGATCGTGGTCAATTTCAAACAACCATAACTCATATCCCGTATATGACGCAAAAGCCGATTAATGGGGGAGGTTTAGTTAAAGATGTTGGCCAATTACAAGCTGATTTGGTGTTCGAGCAGGAGCATATCAAAGGAACAATAACAAACAAGAGTGTTTTTGATTATCAAAAGCTGTATCTGACAATGGGAAATCGAAGAATGGAGCTAGGCTCTCTTGCTAAAGGGGAAACCAAGCAAATAAATGAAGAAGTGAAGCCGTTTTATACACAAGATTTCTCAATTGAAGACGCAACATATCCTACTCAAAACGAGCGGGAAAAGGCTATTTTGTACGAAAATTCACTGCAAGGGCTAAGTAATGCTAACGGATTGACTTTGATAGGTGTAAGCACTAGCCCATATCAGGTCTTTACTACATCTGAACAAGGAATCATGCAAGACTATCTAAGCTTTGTTCAACAACCAATTTTGTTAAAAGATGCACAAACCAGTCACATCACGTATCCATATGGAACACTAGAGGTTCAGGTTCTTAGTATGGAAGGCAAAGTAAACAGAGATGATCACGATGCGGTTACTATGTTTAATGGAAAAGTAACGTACGGATTGCAAGTACCAGCCAATGTGGAAATCACAAGAGTGACGGCCCCTCTAGACAATTTGGCTTATCGCTTTGTGAAGAAAGCAGTGTATCATGCAGCTTCTCGTGAGTGGAAAATCCTTGACAGTAATAGCGCATTCGAGTTAAAAGACAATCCGAAAGACTATATCAATTCGGAAGGTTTTGTTTTGATCAGATTTATTTATGAAGGAGATTCACCTGTCTCCATTCCACAGCCTGTCTTCCAGTTGGAAGGAAAGGAGAAACAATAATGATACAGACGCAGAATCTCTCCAAACGATATGGGAAGTTTGAAGCCCTAAAGAATGTGAACCTGTCCATTCAAAAGGGAAGCGTTTATGGGTTTATTGGGCCAAATGGTGCGGGCAAGAGTACAACGATGATGATTCTAGCTACCCTCCTACCAGCTACCAGTGGAAAAGCTTATGTTGGCGGATATGATGTAGAGAAGGAGCCTAGGGAGGTTAAACAGCTCCTAGGCTACATGCCTGACTTTTTTGGTGTTTATGATAATTTAAAAGCAACCGAGTACCTTGACTTTTATGCAAGGGCATATAATATTCCAGCCCGAAACCGTTCTAATTTGATTGCTGACCTGCTGGATTTAGTTAATCTCAGTAATAAAGCTGATGCTTATGTGGATCATTTGTCACGAGGAATGAAACAGCGTCTCGGATTAGCCCGTTGCTTGGTTCATAGTCCAGAAATTCTTATTTTGGATGAGCCAGCTTCAGGGTTGGACCCACGAGCACGTATCGAAATGCGAGAAATCTTAAAGAAATTACAAGGAATGGGCAAAACAATCCTGATTAGCTCACATATCCTGCCTGAGCTAGCAGAGCTTTGCGACGAGATCGGCGTCATTGAAAAAGGCCAGCTTATTGCAAATGGAGCGGTTAACGAGGTAAGCACGGAGA
This sequence comes from Brevibacillus sp. SKDU10, assembly GCF_001645205.1. NCBI lineage: Bacteria > Bacillati > Bacillota > Bacilli > Caryophanales > Paenibacillaceae > Brevibacillus > Brevibacillus sp. SKDU10. The sequence goes on from NZ_LSSO01000204.1 coordinate 30,024, forward strand.
CACGCGGCATCTCTATTATGCAGGTAAAGACATTGGGGAACGTGGAGCTTGCAGAACAAATCCTTCAAGCCTCTCCTTTTGTGAGACGCTTAGATAACAAAAACAGTCATTTTCGGTTTCATTTTACAGGTACACAAGAAGAGAAGGTTATTTTACTACAGCAGTTAATACAGGCAAACATCCCTGTAACACACTTCGCAGACTCACAGGAAAACCTAGAAGATGTGTTCTTAGCTATTACGGAAGGGGTGGGCAACTGATGGGTCATTTTTTTGGCAATCCGCTTATTTCGAAAGAATTGCGTGAGAGATTTCGTTCGAAAAGATCGATCTGGATTCTGTTTAGCTATCTAATGGTCTTTGGTGCTGTTCTGCTGGGATATTTAACTATAATGGAGAAAACGTCCACGTTTTTTTTAGGAGAGGGAGATGATCTATTTTTTGCTATGTCAGCTCTGCATTATGCCCTGATTTGTTTTATTGCGCCGGCATTAGCAGCAGGGACAATCAGCGGTGAAAGGGAAAGGCAAACGCTTAATATCCTATTAACCACTCAATTATCGCCACGACGGATTATTTTGAGCAAGCTGGTTACATCATTGTCCTTTATGTTTCTCTTAATTATGGCTTCTCTGCCTCTATACAGTTTTGTATTCTTATACGGTGGAGTATCACCATCCCAAATTTTTAGTATCATTCTCTTCTTTGCCATCAATATCCTGTTTTTTGGTTCGTTAGGAATCTTTTGTTCAACTTGGGTTAAACGAACTGGGGTTAGTACGATTATTGCATATGGTATTGCCTTTTTCTTTGTGGTAGGTACAGGATTTCTCTTGTACTTCTTGGCAGCGATTATGCATTACTGGTATCCCGACATGAATGGGATAGAAAACTTTTTCCTAATAAAGTGGCTTACCTATATTAATCCATGTATTGTCGGTTCACGTATTCTTGGCATGACCAAGTTTTCTTCCGTGTTAGGCAACGATGATTTTTATTGGGGATATTTCGCTATCTTTTATCTAGTGCTCAGCATAGGTTTATTATGCTGGTCTGCTTACTTGTTAAAGCCAGTGCGCCGTCCTTGGTCTCGAAAGCAAGAGGACATGAGTGAGGGCACTGGTGAATAGCCTAGCTTGGTGGATTCATGCTATACTACCCAAAGAATGGCTGAGAGAATGCAGGGGGTTATAACCATGGGACAGCAAAATAATCAACAAGATGTACAAGTGTTAGACTATGAAGAGATGCTGCAATTCGTAGAAAGAAAACTTGCTGAAGGCGGCATGAAAGTAGGACGTCAAGAAATTATTACCATTTTGGAAGCTGAGGAAGCCTTTTTGATTGAAAAGGGAGTCATTGAAGAGATCCCTTACGAGGCTGATTAGTTTATCTCGAAATCTCGAAACAGTAGATAAATGAAGGAGACCGTCTTCTTAGAAGGAGACGGTCTTTATGTTTTAGAACTTCTCATAGACTTTTCCTAAAAAGCAGGGTATGCTAAGAAAGGTGCAGGGGAATACTGGATATGGATGGGACTAGCTAATTAAGCTAATCTACCCTGTTATGTAATCCCATACCAAGCACATGAGTTGCTGTCTGAATGGACGACGATACATAACCTAAGCGAACAAAAGCAGGAGGCATATACACATGGAAAATGAAAAAGATTTGGCTTTAGGTGATATCATCACACTAGATGATGAAAATGGCGAAGAAATGGGCGATTTTGAAGTAATCGCGATGTTTGAATTAAATAACAAACAATTTGTTGCACTTACAGAAGCAACCGAGGAAGACGAGATTGATGAAGAAGGCGAAATCGATATTTATGTATTTGGTATTGAAGATGGAGAACTAGTACCATTGCTAGAAGAAGAGGAAGAGGCTGCTCATGCGAAATTGCATGAAACAATGGAAGGCATCGAGCTGATTGACCGTACGCACGAGTAAAAAAGATATGTAAAAAATGTGATAAATCAAACCCGGAGCTGCCTTTACTCCGGGTTTCTTGTTGCTTGTCAGCACCCTATTGATTATATTGAGTATTCATTTCAATAATATTATCTTTTAAATCATGCACAGCCAAAATGCAGGTTTTATCTGTCTCTTCCAGTTCTCTGACTAGGGCAGAGGCTTCGTCTTTGGTTAGTCCAATATGTTCGAGCTTTGAACGCAATTCCTTCCCACCGTTATCAAAAAAGTTAGCTTTGCTGTCGATATGGCCCTTTGCTTTTTCAAAATGTGTACTGTATTTGTAAAAATTGTCGCGTTGATTCGAATGATTCTTATCAGGATTCCATTTCAACACATAAATGTCATCTTTAGCATATCCAGATGAATTAAGTGCCTCAATGTCAGCAACCAGATGCTCGTCATACTTATGCAGCTTTATAAACGGTTTCGTTGCACTTAGCACAGGCTCATCCTCCTCGCAAATAGGTATGGGTTCACTATCTAGCTTACCCCGTAATTATGTCTTTACCCTTGCCATCTTTGTGGCAATCAGACGAGCCAGCCTTGTATGAATCGCTACTTTTTGCTACAATAAATTATTATTTCATACCCAAGCAGACATTTCTGGTGAGGAGAGTTTCAGATGCCAAAGTTTAAGTTATTTGCAGGAAAAAAAGGTGCAGCCGATCAAAAGAAAAACAATCAATATGTTAAGTTAGCTCGTCAAATTTATGTAGAAGCTAAAAACGGCGGACCTGACCCCACTGCAAACCTGAAACTAAAAGCAATTATTGCCAATGCAAGAGCGATTAATATGCCCAATGACAATATTGAGCGTGCGATTAAAAAAGCTACGGACAGTGGTCAAGGTGATAATTACGAAGAAATCCGTTATGAAGGCTATGCTCCAGGCGGAGTAGCTGTGATCGTAGAATGCTTGTCTGATAATCGTAATCGTACAGCCGCTGATGTACGTGCTATTTTTGGCAAACGCGGTGGAAATATGGGGGAAACAGGATCTGTAAGCTTCATGTTTGACCGTAAAGGTGTAATTGTTATTGACCGCGAAGAATTTGAGGTTGATGAAGATACAATGCTGATGCAAGCCCTAGAAGCGGGTGCAGAGGATTTAATCGTGACAGAGGAAGAATTCGAAGTCATTACGCATCCTCACGAGTTAGAGCAAGTAAAACATGCATTGGAAACAGAGGGATATAAATTTACCAATGCTGAGATACAGTGGATCCCGCAAAACACTGTGAAAATCTCAGGTGAAGATGCTGAAAAAATCCTGAAGATGATGGAAGCATTTGAAGAAAATGACGACGTACAAAATGTGTATGCGAATTACGACATTGATAAAGAAGAGCTGGAACGTATTCAAGGCTAAATCTTTCAGCCATCTTGTCCAAACGGCAGGGTGGCTGAATTTATCTACAAGAAACGAACGAATGTTCCTGTTGTTTTTAGGAAGTAGCCTGTTAAGTAAAAGTCTTACCTTTTATAAGAGTTAGGTTGCAAAAAAATACATATAAAAAAGCAGGAAGAACGTTACCTTTGTTAGAAAGGGATAAAGATGGTTATTTTTTTAGAAGAATAGGGAAAAGCAATAGGAAAGGTGAACTTTTCTTTGTATGTACGTTTGTTGCGGTGGAACAACAAGTAAAATACATGTATAGTAGCAACTATGTAAGAGCTTTCATGTAAAAGAGTTTTTTCTTTTTATGAAATGAGATAAAATAGCGATTAGGTGTTCGCTTGAAGGAACGTTGATTGCAAGTGTGTAAGAGGGGAGAACAGAATGGCTGATAATCGAGCACTATCATATACCGAAGACGATATTCAGGTCCTGGAAGGCTTGATCGCCGTACGTAAAAGGCCTGGTATGTACATAGGCTCCACTGGATCACGCGGTTTGCACCACCTAGTGTGGGAGATCGTGGATAATGCTAAGGATGAAGCTTTGGCTGGCGTGAACGATCGTATTATTGTCACTCTTTATCCAGATGGTAGCGTTAGCGTGGAGGATCACGGTCGCGGTATTCCAACAGGTATGCATAAATCTGGGCGACCAGTGCCAGAGGTTATTTTTACCACACTTCACGCAGGTGGTAAATTTGGCGGAGGCGGGTATAAAAAAAGCGGTGGCTTGCATGGAGTTGGCTCCAGTGTCGTCGTTGCCTTGTCTCGCTGGCTGGAAGTAGAAATTCACCGAGAAGGAAACATTTATAAGCAACGCTTTGAATATGTAGTAGATAAGAATGGACAGGAGTTTGTGGGTAAAGCTGTCACGGGTCTTGAGATTGTAGGAAAATCCAAACGTACGGGGACAACCGTAACGTTCCAACCAGACCCTGAGGTATTTACTGCTACTAAATTTGATTACGAGACCTTGCGTGATCGCTTCCGTGAAACGGCTTTTCTGTTGAAAGGCTTGCGCATGGTGTTAATTGATAAACGTACGCCAGAGGTACGTAAAGAAGAATTCTATTATGAAGATGGCATTAAATCGTATGTAGAGTATTTAAACGAGGGTAAAAATGGTCTCCATTCTGTAGTTTATTTCGATGGAGAGAAGGATAATGTGTATGTAGAGCTGGCCTTCCAATACAATGATGGATATACGGAGACATTAGCTTCTTATGTGAATTCAATCCCGACAAATGATGGTGGTACACATGTCACAGGCTTTAAAAATGCCACCACCAGGATTTTTAATGATTTTGCCCGCAAGAAAGGGTATATCAAGGAAAAAGATCCTAATTTGACCGGGAACGATTTGCGTGAAGGCTTTTTAGGCGTGTTATCTCTGCAAATGTCTGATGTTCAGTTTGAATCGCAAACAAAGGACAAATTGGGCAATGAAGAAGCGCGCACCATTGTTGAACAGATTATCTCGGAAAAATTGGGCTTTTTCTTAGAAGAGAATCCTGAGATCGCTAAGCTATTAATTGATAAAGCATTAAAATCGATGCAAATTCGTGAAGAGCTTCGAAAACAGCGAGAAGCATTGCGCGGGGACAAAAAAGGGAAGGGTGCGAAGAAACGTAAATCCATTTCGGAAAAATTTGCACCCCCTCAATATAAAAATCCGAAGATTAACGAGTTATTCCTAGTCGAGGGTGATTCAGCAGGAGGATCGGCTAAGCAAGCTCGCAACTCGGAATATCAAGCGATCTTCGGTCTGAAAGGAAAGCCGTTGAATACGGAGAAGGCTAAGCTTTCCGAGGTTTTATCAAATGAAGAGTTCAGAACGATCTTAGAAGTGCTTGAAACAGATATCGGCGAAGAATTTTCTATTGAGAATTGTGCGTTCGATAAGATTATCATCATGTCTGACGCAGACGTGGATGGTTCGCATATCCAGGCGCTCCTGTTAACCTTCTTCTTCCGTTATATGCAGCCGCTTATTGCTGCTAATAAGCTTTATATTGCTCAGCCGCCGCTTTATCAGGTATCTAAAGATGGTGGAAAGGGTAAGAAGGGTGCAGAATCCTATTACTGCTGGGATGATGAAGAATTGGAAATCGCTCTGAAAAAGTTAGGCAAAGGGGCAAAAATTACACGGTACAAGGGCTTAGGTGAGATGAATCCTGATCAATTATGGGAGACGACAATGGACCCTGAGAACCGGAAGCTGATTCAAGTGTCTCTTGCAGACAGGGCTCACTGTGAAAAATTAATTACGGTTTTAATGGGCGATAAAGTCCCTCCTCGCCGTGAATGGATCGAGACCCATGTCACTTTTGAAGTAGGAGAGGATGAGTAGCATGTTTTCTAATCGTTTAATTGAACAAAGCTTTGCAGAGATCATGGGAAAACGTTTTGGGGATTATGCTAATCTAGTTATCCTCTCACGTGCTATTCCAGATGCTCGCGATGGCTTAAAACCGGTACAACGCCGGATTTTATATTCGATGTACGAAGAGAATAACACCTTTGACAAGCCTTATCGGAAATCAGCAAAAACAGTTGGTTCCGTAATGGGTACGTACCATCCGCATGGGGATGCTTCCATTTATGAGACGATGGTACGGATGGCACAATGGTGGAAGATGCGCCATGTGTTAATTCAGGGTCAAGGTAACTTCGGCAGCCTCGATGCCGATCCTCCAGCTGCTATGCGATATACAGAGGCTCGCTTATCTGCGTTGGCTAATGAGTTATTGCGAGATATTGAAAAGGATACCGTACCTTTTATCCCGAACTATGATAATTCCACAGTTCAACCTGCTGTTTTACCAGCACGGTTCCCGAATTTGCTGGTAAATGGAGCGTCTGGTATCGCTGTAGGCTTTGCTACCGACATCCCTACACATAATCTCGGGGAAGTCATTGACGCTACAATTGCCATGATGCGTAAACCGTCTATTACGACTGATGAGCTCATGGAGTTTGTGAAGGGTCCAGATTTCTCTAACAGAGGGATTGTTCAAGGGGTATCTGGCATTAAAAAGGCATTTGAAACAGGTAGAGGCCAGTTTATCATTCGTGGACGAGCTGATATCGAAGAGGCAAAAGGGAACAAGCATAAGCGCATTGTGATTAGTGAAATCCCATATGATGTGGTGAAATCAAAGCTAGTCGCTCAAATCGATGAGTTGGTTATGGAGCGTAAGATTGAAGGTGCATTAGCTGTTCGAGACGAGACCGGGCGTAAGGAAGCGGAGCTCAAAAAAGTCCGTGTTGTAATCGATCTGAAAAAAGAAGCTGATGCCCAAGCGATACTCCATTATTTATATAAAAATACGGATTTACAGATTTTCTACAACTACAATATGAATGCCATCCATGAGGGCACTATCAAGCAGATGGGACTCAAGCAGTTACTGGATGCCTACATTTCACATCAAAAAGAGATGGTGACTCGTCGCTCTCAATTTGATCTGGACCGCAAAGAAAATCGAAAGCATATTGTTGAGGGCTTGATTCATGCTAAGTCCATTCTCAGACAGATCGTGGATACGATTATGGATTCTGAGGACCGTGCGGATGCCAAAGGGAATATAATTGCTAAGTTTGGTTTTACTGAGCTGCAAGCAGACGCTATTTTAAGTATTCAGCTTGCTTCTTTAACACGAATTGATATTGTGAAGCTTGAGAAAGAGCTACAGGTGCTTGCCAAGGAAATAGAGGAGCTTAAGGCTATTCTAGGTAGTGAGAAAAAGCTAATTTCGGTTCTGGTTGCTGAGCTAAGTGAAATCAAGAAAAAATATAGTGAGCCGCGTATGACTGAAATTCAGGGCGAAATTGAGGAAATTAAACTCGATTTATCCATGCAAATTCAGGTAGAGGACTGTATTGTGACGTTAACACATGAAGGCTATGTGAAGCGAGTTAGCCCACGTTCCTTTAAATCAATGGGTGGTTCGATTGAAACCTGCGGGGTAAAGGAAGGGGATAAGGTAAGGACCTTCTGTGAAACAAATACATCCCATACAGCACTATTCTTTACACAGGATGGCAAATATTTTGCTATGCTGGTAAATGATATTCCGGACGCGAAATGGAAGGATATCGGGACAGCAGTTGTAAATGTGCTTTCTCTTGAAAAGGGCCAAAGAATCGTTGCTGTACATATTGTCGATAGCTTTGACAAGCCATTATATGTCTGTCATTCAACCAAGAGCGGCTTACTTAAAAAGACAGCGCTAAAAGAGTATGAAACCAATCGATCAGGTGCGGTCGTTGCTATTAAATTAAAGAACAGTGAAGATGAAGTGAATCATGTTCATTTGATTGATGACGAGGGAGCATTTGTTGGTGTAACACAGGATGGAATGGTAATCCGCTTTTTGCAAACGGAGGTATCTCCGACAGGCCGAGCTTCCAGTGGTGTCAAAGCAATTAATTTGGCAAAAGACGACCAATTAATTGACCTGCTGGTTACGGATATAGAAGATAATCGAGTATTGCGAGCGTTAACTACAGAAGGAGTAGTGAAACGTACGTCCATTGCTCATATTCCTCTACAGGGTCGAGCTGGGAAAGGCTTACTTCTGATCCGTAAAAGAAAAACGAATCCGCATCAGATCAAAGCGATTTTGCTGGAGGAGCCTCATTCTCCTAAATGGATTGTGGTGACAAAGCGTGGAGAGTTGATAACGGTAGAAGCCGATCAAGTGCCAATAACGGAGCAAGGTGGAATTGGACGAGTAGTAGTTGATGAGACTTTTAACCAGGTTTTGTTAGAAGCCACGATTCCATCCCATGATGATAAAGAATCGGAAACCGATTTATAACTTCGAATCAACAATAACAACGAGAATTTTTCATCCAACTAAGAGTAAGCACCAAGAGAAATCCTTATACAGGGACATCATTGAAGGGATGACGGAGAAATGTTAAAACCATTTGAGCGGTTTACAAGTGAATTGAACTGGCAACAGTTATCATTGTTGCTTGATACAGTCATGTATTTTGAAGATGCTTTAAAATATCTATCCATTCCGAGTCAGTCAGGGGAATCCATTTCTGTACCTTTGCATCCTGAAACATTGCGGTTAATCCTGGAGGAATTTGAGGAAGAGCAGGCGTTTGAGAAAAAAAGTGTAACGTTTGATTTTACCTGGACGAATGAAGAAGAGAGTCAAGGTCTTCTGTACGTTGCTTTGCCATCAGGAAAAGAATTAACGCAACGAACCAATATAAAGGATTTTTCCATGGTATAAAACAGAGAGAGATAGGAAGCCAAGAAAGAGCCGTTGTCCAAACACGTGGACAGCGGCTTTTATCTTTTCCATGAGTGAAATGGCTTATTTCCGGGGGAATGAAGAATGGAACTCATTTCTTTAGATACCAGAGCAAAGATAAGGACAGACTCGTAATGCTTTTTTTAAAGCTGGACAAACTAAGGATGAGGTGATTATCGTGGAAAAAAATTTGAATGTAAACGGAAAAGAGTATCGATTTGCTACGACCTACGATGGAGATTCTCAATATAACGTACAGGTGTGTAGCGGAGAAAAAATCGTCAGCTCATTTAAGATATACGCTGAATCTGAACAGGACGTATTCCCGGCAGCGCTCGCCCATATGGAGTCTGATATCGAAATGGGTAATTTGCAACTATAATACGTAATGCGACATTTCGAGTAGGGACAGACAAGCAGGAGCTAAATAGCGATTGCTTGTTGCTTGCAGAGCAAGTTATGTCTTGTATAGCAACAAGACCCGGAATGAAGGATGAGCCGGGTTTTTTTGCTGTGAGGAAGGAAGCCATTTTTAAAATAGATGGAAGTAAAATCCATAGATATAATGAGCCGATCGGGTTATCCCCTTTCTTTTTAGTTAAAAAAGTGATACAACAAGGAAAGGGAGCAGATAACGGAGGACAAAATAACAATGAATAGAAGAGAAGAGCAAACATTACTAGATAAAATCAAAGAATGGCAAAAGCCAAATGAAAATTCGTTGCATGTAACAGAAGTAGAGGCTATTGTGGCCTTGCAATATATAGAAGAAAAACGCGAGCAACTCCTACATATTCTTACCCAGGATTCTGACGAACAGATAGAGCAAAAACAGATGGTCGGAGTAGAACAGGCCGAGCTTGATCAAGCTGAAGCAACAGTCCTTACTATCCTTGCACAGATACGTTGGAGGAAGACCCAGCAAATTTCGCTGGTGGAGGAATGGTTAAAAAAAGCGAGAAAATTGGACCCAGATAATCAGCAAGCCGCTTCTTTGCAAGCAGAAATGTATCTGCATTCTTTATTGCAATCCTTAAAAGAAACAGCTCAATTTCCTGCTATGCGTGAAACTGACAATGCAGCTACGCGCAAGAAAGTAACAGCTCAATTCGTTTCACAGATTCAAGAGCGTCTTGACGATTTGGTTAATTGGGAGGATATGCTACAGGCAGGTACACAAGCCGCTCAGCTTTCGGCTAATGCCCTCCTTCAGCAAAAATATAAGTCTCTGCGTGAGGGTACCTTGGAGCTAGAGGAAGGATTAATCTTGTTACATAAGGAGGCACAGAAGTATGCCGACTCGGTACAAGGATTATTTTACTCTTCCGAATTGTTGGCTCGACTTCAGCAAGCTAATAAAAATTTGCAGGAGATTGAGCAATCTATTCGCGAACAACTAACTCCTGGACAAGCAGAAGCAGACGTACAGGATCAAATTCCGGCAATAGAACAAATTGATCAATTAGTTGGTTTGGCCGACATGAAAAAAAGGGTAAAGCAACTCGCACAATTTTTACAGTACCAGCGTATTCGTACGGAAAAGGGCTGGGAGTTGGCCGATCCATTAGAATTGCACGCTGTATTAATGGGGAATCCCGGTACGGGGAAAACGACATTAGCTCGCCTGTTAGCCACACTATATCATGAATTAGGCTTATTAGAACGAGCGGAAGTGATAGAAGTCGATCGCTCTCAGCTAGTGGGAGCCTATGTAGGTCAATCAGAGCAAAGAACGATGGAAGTGATTAAGAAAGCGGTGGGCGGTGTTTTATTTATTGATGAAGCCTACAGCTTGAAACGGGCGGAGTCCAGCGATAGTGATTATGGGCAGGTTGTGATTGATACCCTTGTTTCTGCAATGACAAGCGGTGAATATAGCGGCAAGTTCGTATTAATATTAGCAGGCTATCCAGAAGAGATGCGAAACTTTCTGCGGGCAAACCCAGGTTTACGCAGTCGTTTCCCGGAAAGCAATCACTTTACACTGCCTGACTTTACGACAGATGAGTTATTACATGTAGCTGAGCAAGTGGCGGAGCGTAATGATTTCATTCTTCTTCCTGATACAAAGATCTCGATTCAGCAGCGCTTAGAGCGAGAGAGGGTTGATGAAACCTTTGGGAATGCTCGAACGGCCAAAAATATTATTTTAGATGCTATCTTTGCTAAAGGAAGCCATGTAGGCGATACAGAAGCAATGAAGATACCAGATTTTACAATCCTTACACCAGCAGATGTAGAAGCCAATTTATCTGGTAAAGAGGTACAAATCAACACTCTTTCGGCAAAGAAACGTTTGGAGCAAATGATAGGGCTTGCAGAAATGAAAGCTGAATTAACCAAGGTCGCTGCGTTTGTGTCCATTCAGCGTTCACGTCAAAAAAATGGGTTGCCGGCTGTTCCTGTTGAATTGCATGCAGTGTTTACGGGTAACCCAGGAACAGGAAAAACGACGGTAGCACAATTATATGCACAAATATTACAAGAAGTAGGCTATCTCAAGCGAGGGCATCTCGTAACAGTTGGTCGAGCCGATCTTGTGGCAAACTACGTAGGGCAGACAGCAAGTAAGACGAAGCGAAAAATTAAAGAGGCCTTAGGCGGTGTCTTATTTATTGATGAAGCCTATGCGTTGATGTCTACTAGTGAAAATGACTATGGACATGAGGCTATCAATACGTTGGTTGAAGAGATAAGCAAGCATGGGGAAAATTTAGTAGTTGTCCTAGCAGGTTATCCCTACGATATGCAAAAGTTTATTGATAGCAATCCAGGTCTTTCCTCACGTTTTAAAAAATATTTCCGATTCCCGGATTATACAGCCTCCGAGCTTTTATCAATTATTACGCAATTTATTCAGGACAATAGCTATGAGGTAACGGATAATACACAAGAGCGTTTAGCAGAGCAGCTAGGGACGTGGAGTGAACAGGGAAGAATTAAAGGGAACGGGCGATTTGCTAAAAATTTGGTTCAAGAAGCAATGCAGGAGCAGGCCCTACGGTTAGCAGCAGAAGAAAAATCAGATTGGACGAAAGAGGATTTAAGCTTACTCACATGGGAAGATTTTAGTAAGGCTATTGAGCGTGTCATGCCGGCAAAATAATAGAAAAAGACAGGGGGCTGTGAGCCTATCCCTGTCTTTTTTTACTTAGTATATGAGAAGCGAAGACGGATTGGTTCCATCACGATCGCGACAATACGAATTGGAAGAAACAAATTAGATTAATCGGTTTGAGTGGAGGGATTCACGCGATCTTGAGATTTCAATGAACCTACTACAAAACCGATAATCGCACCAATGATGGCGGGAATAACCCAGCCGATACCAACTGAATATAAAGGAAGAATTTGTAGCCATGCGGTAATCTTACCTAAAGCAAAGCCAAAGGCATGCAAACAATCCACTAGACTAATGATTCCAGCAAACACGACACTATATATATATACTTCTTTAAAGCCTTTTATTTGTTTATGAATCAAAGATAAAAGGATCAGTACGATTGCAATTGGATATAGTCCGGCCAATACAGGTACAGAGAAGGAAATGATTTGATTTAAACCCAAGTTAGCAACAATTAAGCTAAATACACACAAAATGCTGATTGAAACCTTATAACTTAGGGCAGGAATAAGGTTGGAGAAGAATTGACCGCACGCTGTAATAAGTCCAATTGAAGTTGTTAAGCAGGCTAAGGTAATAGCTGTACCGAGTAATATAACGCCTCCTTGACCAAACAAATAGGATACAACCGCAGTTAAAATTTGGCCGCCATTTGTTGAGGTGCCTACTATAGAAGAGCTGCCAGCTCCCAAATAGGCTAAAGACATATATACAAGGGCTAGAGCAACTCCAGCAATGGAACCTGCTTTCACTGTAGCCATGGTAATGCTCTTTTTATCCGTAATTCCTCGACTTTGTATAGAAGAAATCACGACAATTCCGAAAACTAAAGCACCCAACGTATCCATAGTTAGATATCCCTCGAGGAATCCTTTAAAAAATGCATTGTTCATGTAAGCTTCTGAAGGTACTGTAAAATCCCCTAATGGCTTAAAAATGCTCCGAACAAACAATATTGCGATAATTAGCAATAATGTGGGTGTTAAGACTTTTCCGATGCGATCGACCAACTTTGTAGGATTCAGACATAACCAGAACGTAATCGACATATAGACAATCGAATAGACAAGCAAAGGTAGATTGCTTCCTTTTATAGAGTCTGACAACAAAGGACTAAGACCAATCTCATAGGCAACGCTAGCTGTTCGTGGAATCCCGAAAAATGGACCAATAGCTAGATAAATGAGAGTGGGGAAAATAATGCCGAATAGCGGATGTACTCGACCTGCAATAACCTTTAAATCACCTGATGTTGTTGCAGTGGCAGCAACTGCTAGGATCGGAAGACCTACTCCGGTTAAAACAAATCCTAAAATGGCTATCCATACGCTTGTCCCAGCGGTTTGTCCTAATAAAGGAGGAAATATCATATTGCCTGCTCCAAAAAATAGAGCAAACAGCATTAATCCAATTGTGACTGTTTCTTTCATTGATAATTGCTTTTGTTTCATAAGGTAGGTAGACTCCTTGCGATAGATTTTCTTATTCAATTAATTTATCACACATTGAAAAAAGCATACGTGTTAAATTTTTTAATAATGTTACCGTTTTGTGAATAAAATCTGTTTTTATTGATAATTCTAACTTTTTTGTTCGAAGGTTTAAACTATTATGAATTGTTTAGACCCGTTTTTCCTGATGTTACCACTTTATTTACATAAGGGAAAGTCTTTGGGAAAGAATAAAAGGAAAACAACGGAAAGTAGGAGAAATGATGCCGCGAATTGTCTCAATCGGCACAGCAAATCCACATTATACTATTACGAAGCAAGAAAGCAAAGAATTCTCGCGCCGGTTCTTTCAAGAGCATTTTTCTGATATCGAACGTCTGTTACAAGTATTTGAATCAGCAGAAATTGAAAATAGAAGCTTCTCAACTCCGCTAGAATGGTTCGAAAAGCCACATGACTGGGCAGAAAAAAATCAATTATACGTGCAGCAGGCACTAGAATTAAGCGTACGTGCAATTGAGCAGTGTTTGGAAAGGGCAGGTGTTACAGCAGATGCGATTGATCATGTGATTATGGTCAGCTCCACTGGGATCGCTGCCCCGAGCTTAGATGCTCTTCTATTCAATCGCTTACCGTTTCGCTCAAATTTGAAAAGAACCCCAGTATGGGGACTGGGATGTGCAGGAGGAGCAGCCGGATTAGCCAGAGGTTTTGCGTTTGCGAAGGCCCATCCATCGGAACGTGTACTTGTCTGTTGCGTTGAGCTGTGCGGCTTAACCTTTGTACATGGAGATCGAAGTAAAAGTAATCTAATCGCTACCAGCTTGTTTGCTGATGGGGCTGCTGCTGTATTGCTGTATGGAGATGAACAAGCAGTATCTGATCATGTACCTGCTATTTTGTCAACACATTCAACTATCTGGCGTGATACGGTTGATGTTATGGGATGGGATGTAAGGGAAGAAGGCTTGCGGGTAGTCTTCTCTAAAGACATTCCGACACTCATAAAAGATAAAATGAAGCCAGAGATGGAGAGCTTCCTGAGAAGAGAAGGAAAGGATTATTGTCGCGTTGATCGAATAATCGCTCATCCAGGGGGAAGTAAGGTTCTGCAAGCCTACGAGCAGGCTTTGCAAGTGCCATCAGATAGATTGCGCCATGCCAAAGAGGTACTACGAGATCATGGGAACATGTCTTCTTGTACCGTCCTCTTTGTGCTAGAAAGAGAGCTGAGAGAAGAACATCAGCCAGGGGAAATAGGATTGCTTTTAGCCCTTGGGCCGGGGTTTTCTTGTGAGCAGGTGTTGCTGGAATGGTAGCAATTTTTTTGCTGGTGATTATGATCGTGATTTACCAACGCTGTATTGAGCTGGTAATAGCAAGAAGAAATGCGCGGTATATAAAGGAAGCAGGGGGTTATGAGGTAGCTGCCGGGCATTACAAGTGGATCGTGAGCTTACATGTTGTTTTTTTTGTCAGTTTGATTGGCGAGGTACTGCTTCATGTATCCGCTGTTTCAATCCCGTTTTATTTTTGGCCGTTTTGCGTATTTTGTCTCGCACAGCTACTAAGAATCTGGAGCATGCGAAGCTTGGGTTATTTTTGGAATACGAGGATCTTTGTATTAGAAGGTAAAAAGCCAGTGGTACATGGCCCGTATCGCTACATCCGGCATCCAAACTATCTGGTCGTATTAATCGAGGGAGGAATGCTTCCCCTTACATTTGGTGCTTGGAAAACAGCAGTAATCTTTACAGTTGCTCAGGCCATCGTATTAAGCGTGCGGATTACAGCAGAGGAGGAAGCATTGCAAAAGGCATATAAATATGAAGCGTGGATGAAGGAAAAAGGAAGATTCATTCCGGTGAGAAAACAAAAAGACTAATGAGGCCTGTCAAAAAATAAAACTCGGCTTATCGCAAATGTGCGTTCATATAGCCGAGTTTTGTTTTGACGCTAATTATGTCTATGAATGACGTAACATCGATAAGATTTGTTCCTTCACAAGGAGAAATTCTGAAGATAGCAGCATTTTTTCCTGACGGGGTCGTTCAAATGGTACAGAAATTATGGCAGCAATTTGAGCTGGTTTTGCTGTGAGCACATAGATTCTATCGGATAAAAAGATAGCTTCATCAATGCTATGTGTTATTAAAAGAACGGAGCGTTTATGCTTTTCCCAAATGGATAACAACCAATTCTGCATGTCAGTACGGCTGAGTGCATCCAAGGCCCCAAAGGGCTCATCCAAGCAGATGAGCTCTTGCCTGCTTAACAAGGCGCGTAAGAAAGCGACTCTTTGCTGCATTCCACCTGAGAGCATGTGGGGATGCGCTTTTTCATATCCGCCTAATCCAACCCGCGGGAGCCATTCACGAGCCAGCTTTAGCGTTTCTTTACGAGGTACACCCTCTATTTCTAAGGCTAATCCCACATTTTCCTCTATTGTGCGCCAGGGAAGTAAGCTAGAGGATTGCGGCATATAGCTAATATGGCCTGTTTTGCCCGTGACCTGCTTGCTCTCAATCGTAATGCTACCGTGTATTGGTGATATAAGACCGCCAATGATATGAAATAGGGTGCTTTTTCCGCTTCCAGACGGCCCGATTAAGGAAACAAACTCTCCTTTTTTTACTTCTAAAGATATCTGCTGAAGTACATCTATAGTGACCCCCGACTCTGTAAAGGAGTGGGAGACTTGTTCAACGACAAGTGCAGAGGGGGGAGAAGACGCAGATGTTGTTGCTGATGTAGACGCTAGATTACGTTCTGTAGTCAAATTCATACGATTAGATGTGTGAATGCCATTACTCACTCTTGCTCACTCCCTTTTTTATTGACCTTATATTGTAGCTACTTGCTAGTCTCGCTCATTCGATTGCCATCGGAGCGCCCAGCGTTCTAAAAAACGAATCAAGCCAAATAGCAAGCAACTGACAATTACAATGAGAAACATGGTGACAAAAACCCGATCAGCACGAAAGGAAGCCTTTGCCATAAGCATATAGACGCCTATCCCTTTTTGCGACCCTAACCATTCAGAAATGACGGCTCCCATAACACTGTAGGTTGCCGAGATTTTTAGTCCAGAAAACATGGAGGCAAGCGAATGAGGCAACTCTAGCTTCCAGAAAATTTGTTGGCGAGTTGCTCCAATCATTAGCATATATCGTTTGATTTGAGGATCGGTTTGCGCCAGTCCTGTCATTGTAGATAAAGTGACGGGAAAAAAGCAGACCAGCGTAATCAAAATCATTTTTGGCAATAACCCAAAGCCAAACCAGATCATCAAGAGAGGAGCTAAAATAATGGTCGGTATGTTTTGGCTTAGGATGAGTAATGGGTACAAGGCAGCCTTCATAGGCGGAGTCACATGCAATAAAAAAGCAAGAATAAGACCAGTTGTACTCCCAATTGCAAAGCCTAATAGGGTGATTTGTAAAGTAGCCCATAGGTGTTGTGTAAGCTGAGGCGCTTGATTCCAGCCTTCTTGGAAAATAACAAGGGGACTTGGTAAAAACCATGCTTCGGGTTTCCAGATAAAAGTCGCAAGCTGCCATATAAAGAGAAACAGGAAGACCGCGAGAACGGGCGGCCATCCTGTTTTATATAGACGACGATTGTTATTCATGGACGGTATTTCTCCGTCAATGCATCCATAGAAGCTAACCCATCAGCGCGGTGATAAATTTTGATTTGGGAGATTACGGACGGGCAACCAGCCTCAACCATGACATCATTCATCTTTTTTACGATAGCAAGCAGTTCTTCCAACTCGCCTTCCATCGTGGTCTCTAACGGGCTAACGAAATATTTTACTCCTGATTGCGAAATGACTTCAATTGCTTTGTCTACAAAGGGAATGACTCCCTCACCTTGAGGGGTGGTAGGGATAATTTGAATGCTAACTAAGGCGTTTGCCATCTGTAATCGCTCCTCTATGTGATATGCCGCGTTTATGATTTTGGTAAAAAGTCATTGGTAAATGCTTTATCTACATCCAGTGGTTTTTCTAATAAGTGATGTTCCACCATCCAGTCGGAGTAGCCTTGCCATACATCGCGTTTCTGTTCTCCCCAACGCGGCGCATCATCCTGATAACGTGGACTTAACCATTTTTGGCTCGCTTTTACCAATTTTTCATCCAAATCGGGAACATGCTTAAGGAGGATGCTAGCCGCTTCTTCCGGATGCTTGCCAGCATATTGATATCCCTTGGAGGTTGCTGCCATGAAGGATTTAACTATCTCTGGCTTTTCTTGAATCATTTTTTCATTCGTAATGAGAACAGGGGTATAATAATCTAGTTTATCCGAATATTTATTAACGTATATCATGTTAATTGGCTCGTTTCGCAGCTCTGCCTCAATGCCCGTCCACGCGTAAAAAATCCAAGCGAAGTCAATATCGCGTTTTACAGCAGTAAAGTAATCTGCTTCGCCTACATTAATCATGTTTAGCTTATTGATATCAGCTTTTTCTAAGCTCATCAGAGATTGTAAAACCGCTTTTTCACTTGGAGCCCCATAGCCTCCGTAGGTTTTACCTTCAAAATCTTTGGGAGACAAAATTTTCTTGCTTACTGGTGAAGCAAAACCAGAAGTATTATGCTGAATGACAGCGGCAAGCGATACGATAGGGACGTTTTGAGTTCGTGCTTGCGTGACGCCCTCCTGATAGCTTACTCCAAATGGAATTTCACCGGTGGCCACCATGGTATCAGCTCCGTTCATGCCAGGCTGAACGATCTCTACATCCAACCCTTGCTCGGCGTAGTAGCCCTTTTCAAGAGCGACATACAATCCGGTGTGATTGGTATTGGGTGTCCAGTCAAGGACGACCTTGCTTTGGGTTTTGGCAGGGGCTGATTCAGGTGTCTTTTTGTCGCTTGGTGTATCCGGTGTAGCAGATTGTCCGCAAGCTGTTAAAGCGAACACGAGCAATCCAGAAAGTAAAGTAGCAGGTAATCGTTTACTAGTTCTCATAAATCCCGAAACCTCCATGTTGTTTGGTAGACAACAAAAAAACGCAACCTGTCTTGGAAGCGTTCATGTAAGAAGATATCAGAAGCTTACTTCCCTACGCTGGCATTATCCAGATCAGGTTATGGGTCAGTATTAAAGGAATACACTCTCAGCCGGCCAATTCCAGCTCCCCGAAGCGTTTTGCAGTTGTTATCGTTACTGCCATCATATACTCAATTGGAACGTTTGTCTATAAAGAATACAATTCAATGATTGATCCTGTTCGTTTTGATCATTGTGAAAAAATTCGGCGTTTTACTTAGGCCGCCTTGAATGATTTTGAGAAGGAGATGCGCTCTATTTCGAGCTACAAAAGCGCTTGTCACAAACACTTTACTGTGTTATAACTTTAGTTAGCTAATATACTAAAGCGCAGGTGAACGTTATGCTATTATTTAATGGAGTTATACTTTCGGTGATCGTAATTGTTATACTGTCGCTGTTGCGATTAAATGTCATTTTTGGCTTGATCGCCGCTTCCATAACCGCAGGGCTGGTTGCCGGTGGTTCAATAACTGACACGATCCAGATGATGGTGCAGGGGATGAGCGGACAGTTAGAAACAGCGCTCAGTTATATTTTGCTTGGGATGTTTGCTGTGATGATCGCTAAGTCTGATATTACAGCCTTATTAGTAAAAAAACTATTGGTGGTATTGCGTGGAAAACGTGGTATTTTACTGATGTCCATTGCTACAGCAGCCTGTTTGTCGCAAAATGCAGTACCTGTGCATATTGCCTTTATACCCATTCTAATCCCACCCTTGTTGACTTTGTTTACTAAAATGCAAATTGATCGGCGTGCTGTAGCTTGTGCCTTAACATTTGGCTTGCAAGCACCCTATATTATGCTTCCAGCGGGCTTTGGCCTGATCTATCATCAGATTGTTGTATCTGAAATGGGGAAGGCTGGTATGTCAATTGCAGTAACCGATTTTCCAAAAGCGATGCTTATTCCAGGGATTGGTATGATTGTAGGGTTATTGGTGGCACTATTCATTAGCTATCGTAAACCTAGAACGTACCAAATTATCGCTACGGATACTGACCAGGATAACGAGAAGAAAGAATTACGTTTTACAAAACAACATGCGTTCACCCTCGTAGCCATTCTCTTAGCATTAACCGTGCAATTATTGACGAAATCACTCATTATTGGTTCGCTTACAGGAATTGTTTGTTTATTTATTTTCCGAGTGGTACCGTGGAATTTGGGGGACGAGGTGGTGCAGCGCGGTGTTGCTATGATGGGATTTATCGCCTTTGTTATCCTCCTTGCCTCTGGCTATGCTACTGTGTTGAAAGAGACAGGAGCTGTTCAGCAGCTAGTAGCTTCTGGAGTGGAATATTTCGGTCAAAATCGTTTTTTAGCTAGTGTGATTATGCTATTGATCGGTTTAGTGATCACCATAGGAATAGGTTCTTCATTTGGTACGGTCCCAATTATTGCTGCTATTTTTGTGCCGCTTTGTGCTGGACTTGGCTTCTCTGTACTTGCGACAGCGGCGTTAATTGGTACAGCGGGAGCTTTGGGGGATGCAGGATCACCAGCTTCCGATAGCACGCTAGGGCCTACCTCAGGATTGAATGCAGATGGGCAACATCATCATATCTGGGATACATGCGTACCTACATTTCTTCATTATAATATACCCTTGTTTATATTTGGACTGCTAGCTTCCTTTACTCTGTAATTCTCATCATGGTAGTAGCCACGTTACGTGGAAAGATAAAAACAACCATGCTACAATTACAAGCTCTTGACGTATTTATAAATCATGTCGAGAATAGAAAAAAATGATAGTGAGTCTTTTTCAGTGAAAAAGACTTTTTTTGTATCTATCTACCTATACGTAACGAAAAAAACAGGACCAATTACTCTAGTATGAAGTTCCTGGTTCTGTAAATCTAAAAAGATAGGGAAACTCCCTGAATTTGTTCCAAAAATCTTGTTTAAGTAAGCATCATGATTCATTTCCAAGGTCACGAGTAATGAAATTTCGTACTACCTGTTAGAACGAGTATGAGTAAATCAGAGGGGATAAGAGATGTCGCGAATACTGGTACATCCGCATCTGTTGCAAGAATTGGGTCACGAATACAAACGAGCTGCACAGGAGTGGAATGAAATAGAAGGACGTTTGCATCATGCAATGGAAGGTCTTAGCTGGGAAATTAGGCATCACACACAGCTAGAGGATAATTGGCGTGCTGTCCGTGCCTTAATGGAGCAACTGCAAGCACACTCCAACGATTTAGCTAAGCGTCTCGTCGAATCTGCGGAACGCTTTCAACAAGTTGATAGAGAAAGTGCAGAGCGATTAACGATGACAATAGAGCAGGTTCGACATCAATTGAGAGAGCAGGGAGCTGTACTGGGATTAACAAGCTCTTCACGCTTTTTTCCTCAGCAGGATATGCAACGTCATTTAGCTACATTGGGTACCACGGAAAAGCTGCCAATGGCACGTTTTCAATTTGTCCGTGAAAATATACAATTTCTTGATACTTCTATACATGATGGATATAGCGAGGATACAAATGAAGATGATCAGGTTCAGCCTTCTGTATCTGGATTGGTTAAAGTAAGTGAAAAAATTCCGAGGTCCTAAAGCGATTGTTCTGCTAGGGAGGAAGGTGAGTTTTTTGACCTTTACACCAGTAAGGTTACGCAGGCATTTTAGCTGAGGGAATGCTTATCTGTCCTGTAGTAGCAATCAGAGCCGTTAGGAAAGTAGTGTAAGTAATGATCAAAAGGGGGGATTCTCCTCGGGAATCGTTGAAAGAAGGGAACAGATGAAACCTTTCACCTTCAAATTCCAAATGATACCACGGTGGCTTAAAATCAAGCTGCTTCTACCGTGGTTCTCTGCAACAGGAGCATAAGGAGAGTCGATTATGAGCTATGAGTTGCCAGCGACCCATCGAACCCCTGCGCTTATCATTTACCTGATTGATGTGAGTGGTTCCATGTGTCTGCCTATGGGAGATAAACGCAGGATTGATGTGGTGATGGAAGCATTATCCGCTGCCATTCGACAGATGATTTTTCGTTCTACAAAGGGAACTCGGATGTCCCCACGCTATCGCATCGCAATTTTAGCATACAGCGATGAAGTATATGATTTATTGGATGGAATTCGAGGAATAGATGAGGTAGCCCGTTTGGGGAAGCTGCCCGAAATAAGTCCGCGTAGATTGACAGATATGGCGAAAGCATTTAAACAAGTTGAAAAATTATTGCTAGAAGAGCTCCCGTTTCTGCAAGATTCTCCGGCCCCTTTGATCTGTCACATGACAGATGGTGCTGCGACTGGTGAAGATCCGGAGCCCATTGTCAAACGAATTATGCAAATGGCTGTTCCTGATGGACATGTGCTTGTTGAAAACATTTTTATTTCCGAAGAGCTGCACGATCAAGAGCTTGTCGATGTGAAGCGCTGGGACGGAATCATGGCAGATACAATTTTAAGAGATGAACATGCCAATAGGCTGCGTTCCATGTCCTCTGTCTTACCGGAGAGCTATCGTGAGATGATGAGTGAGTCCATGTATCAATTAAAAAAGGGTGCCTTGCTTATGTTTCCGGCTACCAGTCCAGAATTGGTGTCTTTAGGGTTTCAAATGTCGGCAGCAACCCCGGTCCGTTAAAGACAGGTGATGCAATGTGAAACAAGCCTATCGTTATAAAAACATACATCAACACACAGAGCAGTCTGTAACAAGAGAAGAGGAACAATTTGTCTGGAGATATGCGTACGCCCGGGCTTTGGAAACGCAACATTCTCAGGAGAAGGGGCAGGATTATCTTACGTTTGCCAGAAACGAGCAATCTTTTTTATTTGCATTGTGTGATGGCGTATCTCTCTCTTACTGTGGGGAGCTTGCGGCCAAAATGCTAGGGGACGGGCTACTAGATTGGCTTGCTTCCGATCTCTTTGAGAAAGAGGAGCGGGAGGAGTTCCTCCTACAACAGTTGGATATACATCTACAATCGTTAACCACTGTAACTAGTAGAATCATAGTTAATCATCCGATACCTTCAAGTATTACAGGCTTGCTACGTGATGTACTAGAATCGAAGCGGACACATGGAAGTGAAGCCATGTACATTTGCGGACGCATTGATCTACCCTCGCATTCCTTTCCTAATGGAAGAATCCTGTTCGCTTGGCAGGGGGATTTACGGTTACGATTATTTAGCCAAGAGCATGAAATAACGGAATGCATACAAGGAACATTTAATACACAAGAGCGCTGGTCAACGTTACATGGACCTGTGGGAGGAAAGCCTCATTTATTTCAATCCAGTTTAGCTGGACAACATCGCTTTACACGAATGATAGCCTATACAGATGGCTTAGCCACATTAGATAAATGCTATCCGCTCCCGACAGACAACGAGCTACAGTCCATGATTCTTCAAGCGGGTGACAGTCCGCTTAGTGATGATATAGCGTTAATGGATGTTAGCTGGAATCAGACAGACTCGTTTATCCCATACGATAAGGCGGGACACAAAAGAGAGTGGTTCGCTTGGCTTACGCGATAAAATCAATAGCATTGTAAGGAGGCTAGTATGAAAAATCCGATTGAAACTATTTCAATCACGGATAAACAGCTATACTTTTTAGCATGCCTAACTGGTGCTGATCAAGTACTAGGTATAGCAGAGCCTTATGCTGGGTATCTAACAGAAGACTTGCAAGAGGAATGGGACCTAATAAAGACAGAGCTATTACACAAAGGGTATATTTTTGAGGATGAGACAGGCTTGTACATAGATGAGATGGTAAATTCCCTTGTAGCTCCGTGCGGACATGCCACAACGTGCTGTTATTTTCGTTACACTGATAAACATAGAGAAGCGTATGAGGGGTATTTTCATTTTGACCGGGAAGTTGTAGTTGAGAAAATAGCAGCATTAGGCGGTAAAAATGTATATGAGCTACGAGCCTTAGGTGAACCCTTAGAAGCCAGTAAAACAATGTGTAACAGAATCAGAAAAAACGCTGAGGAAAAAGTAGTAGTTCCCTCTATTGAACTACCAAATGCCATTTTTCAACAGATTAGAGGAATGGTAGAAACCGCCTCTATTGATGAGATTTGTGCCACCTTAATGGATTATCAGTGCCATCAGAATGCAGCAGAGGCTTTTGCTCAGTCCTTAAAAGCTCAATGGTGCGAGGGACAACTAATTACAATGTCATGGCATCAAAATGAATGGAGCTTAAATGGCATGACGTTTCTGACCTCTAGTATTGCCAATTGGCTGATTCGTTTATTTGTGAAGGAACGAGAGGATTGGGTATGCATTTCTCCCAGCTCTCATATGGAAATGGATGAGGTTTTGCAGGAAATCATTTTAGAAAAGCTGGTCGCTCAGACGATCTAAAAAATGGTGAAGAAATGGACAAAATCATTGTGACAATTGTAACAAATGCTGATAAAAGTAAGTGGCCGGACTTTGAATTACCGACTCATTTCCCTTGTCAAATGATTGCCGAAAGGGTCTCTCGCATGATAAAGGCCAGTGTTCCTCATAGGGGGACTGATGCAAGATATCTGCTAGAAATGAAAGTGGGAGAACATGAATGGAAAATCCTTTCGTCGCAATCCACACTGTTTGAGTTAGGTGTCAAGTCCGGGGCATATTTGAGAGTACAGCGTAGCTTTTCTACTGGTGGGGAAATCCAAACAATTGAAGGTTGGCGCTCTTTATATCAACAACAATTATCTGAAGCTGGGCATGTACATACTGCGAATGAGAAAAAAGACAAAAACAAGAGCGAGCTAAAAGGGTATGTGTGGAAAACCTTATAAACGAATACAGGGGAGGGGGAGCAGGAATGGCCTATGATTATTTTCAGCGATCACCGCGCTTAAAGCGTACATTACCCAAGCAAACAGTAGAAATCCATCGACCTCCTCTTGTTCCCCAACCACCCGCTTTCTCCATCATTTCTATCTTAATCCCCATTATTATCACGGGGATTTCGCTTTTTGCTTATTTATATATGGGATCGAGAATGAATACGGGAAACAAGAATTTTTTCGTGTTTCAAATGATTTTTATGAGCACCATGATTATTTCATATACGGTTCCGGTGTTTACCTATCTGTATAACAAGAGAAATTATCGTAGACAGGCAGAAACACGAACCATTCAGTACCAAGAGCAATTAGAGAAACACAGAAGAGAATTAAAAGAGCTACAAACGGAACAGCAAGCCATTATGCACGAATTGAATCCGTCTGTTTGGGAGTGCATACAGCGGATAGAGAAGAGAAGCAGTTCACTATGGGAGCGTTCTGCACGTGATGAGGATTTTTTACAGTTGCGTTTGGGACTAGGAACGCTGCCAGCTACCTATCAGATTATAGCGCCCAAACAGGAAGGCTATGAGACAGAGCCTTTGATTGAGGAAGCCCAGACGTTGGCTCAAGCCTTTGAAAGAGTTGAGTCGGTTCCTATTCAACTACCCCTGTATCAATCGAAAGTCATAGGCGTGGTAGGTGAGCAGGAGGCTATTCTAAATGCTATCAGGGTGATGGTATTGCAGATGGCGACACATCACTCACCAGATGAGGTGAAAATCGCTGCCTTTTATCCAGAGTGGGAAGAAGAGCAATGGAAATGGCTACGCTGGCTACCGCATACTTGGGATGATGAACAGACCATGCGATTCGTTGCTCAGGAAAAAGGAAGCGCTCACCAACTACTCGACGTTTTGTACAGTCAGCTAAACAGGCGGAAAATGACGAGGGCTACTGATTTTCGTAAAGAGGTAGAGCTACCTTGCTGGGTGTTTATTCTGTCAGCGCCCCATCTAATTGAGGACGAGCCTATTTTGCCCTTACTTTTAAAAGAGGCTGAAGCAATTGGGGCATGTACGATTTTACTGGCGGATAGGAAAGATTCGTTGCCTATGCAGTGTCAATTGATTGTGGAAATACAGGGCAATCGCGGTGTTTGTAAAGAAACTGTCACAGGGGATGTGACTGGTCTAGAAGAGGGCGAGATTGCATGTACTGTAGACGACCTTCCATTAGATAAAGTGGAGCATGCTGCGCGAATGATGGCAGGTGTAAAGGTCAAGCGCTCTACATCAGCAGAAATTCCTCAGCGACTATCGTTATTTGAGCTTTTGGGGATTGAAAAAATAGAAGATTTGGATGTAGCTGCCCTTTGGCGGGCGAATCGGTTTCCTCAATCCTTGCCAGTTCCAGTGGGAGTGCGAACAGGTGGGAAAAAAGTCCTGTTGAATGTACATGACAAAATAGAACGGCGTGGGCATGGTCCGCATGGATTAATGGCTGGCACGACAGGTTCAGGAAAAAGCGAGGCTATTCAATCCATTGTTGCCTCATTAGCCGTTCATTATCATCCTCATGAGATGACTTTTCTATTGATTGACTATAAAGGCGGGGGGATGTCTAATACGTTCAGAGATTTACCGCATTTGGTCGGCTCCATTACCAATCTGGATGATCAGCTCGTAGAAAGAGCGATGGTTTCGTTACGCGCTGAGTTAATCCGTCGGCAAAAAATTTTAAATGAAGCAGGAGACCTTCAGCACATTGATGAGTATTATGAAACGACATGGCGGATGACTCATCCTCTACCTCATTTGGTTATTATTATTGATGAGTTTGCCCAACTAAAAAAAGAGCAGCCGGAGTTTATGAATGAACTAATATCAATTGCAACCATTGGTAGAACGTTAGGCATGCATGTAATCCTAGCTACGCAAAAGCCTGGCGGTGTCGTAGATGATAAGATTTGGAGTAATGCCCGTTTTCGCATATGTCTTAGAGTTCAGGACGATGCGGATAGCCGGGAAATGCTAAAGATACCGGATGCAGCGTGGATTACAACGCCTGGGCGTGGCTACTTACAGGTGGGGAGCAATGAGGAATTTGATTTGGTCCAGTTTGCCTGGAGTGGTGCCCCATATCTAGCAGATCAGAAGCGAAACCAAAACGAGCCGGAGATTTATGAGGTTTCATTAAGTGGAAAACGTACGAAATGTGAGATAAAGGAAGATCTAAACACAGATCAAATGAGAAAGCAAAAGAAGCAGCTTCAGGTTCTAATGGAATATCTGGCAAGCATAGCAGAGAAAGAAGGGGTCAGCCGATTGCCTGGTCCGTGGCTTCCTCCTTTGCCCAAACAGCTTGCTTTAGAGGATATTTCAGAGTGTACATACGGTTGGAATGGTAAGGAATGGGGAGCCAATGCCCCGGGTCTTTCTGCCATTGTAGGCTTAGTAGACGATGTGGCACAGCAGCGACAGGAGCCGTTACTACTATCACTAGAGGAAGGGCATTTACCTATTTATGGAATGCCGGGAACAGGAAAGACTACATTTTTGCAGACCTTACTATTATCCTTGGCTACTCGTTATTCTCCAGAACACCTTCATTTTTATTTGTTGGATTTTGGGCGAACGCTACGCGACTTTTCGTACTTGCCTCATGTTGGCTCCGTCATTTTGGATGATGAAACAGATAAAATCAAGCGTTTATTTCGTTATCTGCTTGAGGAGGTAGGCAGACGCCGAGAGCTACTTGCAAATAGCGGTGTGAAAACACTTCGAGCGTACCAAATGGCTACGGGGAAGACCGTCCCTAGAATCGTCGTATCCATAGATGGCTATCTAAACTTCCGAAATCAGTACTCCTATGAGAATGATCAGCTAGAGCAGCTATTAAGAGAAGGGGGAAGCGTAGGACTTTCCTTTGTAGTGACTGCTAACCGTATTACAGATATTGTGGAGAGAATACGAGGTAACTTTTCTCTGGGAATTGCCTTTGAGCTATCTGATCCAAGCGACTATTATTTTGCGGTGGGGCGTCCTGCAAAACCACCCGTCCAGTTACCAGAAGGAAGAGGGCTAGTGAAAGGACAAGTGCCTCCACTTGAGTTTCAGACTGCCCTACCCATAGCGGGCGCCGACGACATGCAGCGCTCGGTTCGACTGCGCAATGTAATGGAGCAGATGAGCATTGCTTGGAATGGGGAACGTCCAAAAGAAATATTGCCATTACCAGAGGTTGTTTTCTTGGAGGAGCTATTAGCTATCAAGTCTGTTATTCCTAATAAATCCTCTCTCTCTACTAGATCGGATATTTCCATATCCTCACCTTCTGATTCATTTAGAGCTCCTGTAGGTATATATGTAGATGATTTAACTTTGTTTGAGGTAGATTTAAAAGAAGGCCCGTATTTTGTGGTAGGGAGTCCGATGGAAGGGGGAAAAACCTCCTTTTTAATGACATGGGTACTATCTCTATGCGATCGAGTGTCTCCACAAGAGCTGGAAATTTACTGTATCGATTTCCGACCTAGTTCCGCATCCTTACTAGCTCTAGAACACGTAACACACGTCAAGGGGACGGCCACTAGAGAGAGCGAGCTTACAGAATTGCTTACTACTCTAAGTACGAAAATAAAAATGCGCCACACTCATGTTGATCAGCTAAAAAATCAATCTTACAGAGAGCAATCGACTTCTTCTCAGATGTGCAAGGAGGAATTGTTCAATCAGGCTGAATCCATCAAAACAGATCGATTAGAGGGCCAAAATGATAAGGAGCCAGCTCTTCTGCTGGTAATTGATGATGCAGATCTATTTTTCAAGCAGATCACAGATTATCAAATCAAGGACCAATTGACTCAGTTGGTTCGACAAGGCAGAAGCCGCGATCTGTATGTGATTATCTCTGGGGTGCCATCTGATTTTCCATATAGTAGCAACGATTGGTTATCCGAGATTAAAAATATGCAAACAGGCTTTTTATTTGGCAGTATTGATGCCAATGACTTGGCTTTCTTGAAAATCCCATCGACTGAAGCTAGTCATTATCCGCATGCTGCCTATAATAAAATGTTGCCATCAGGTCAAGGCTACTTTGCTAAACGGCGTTATCATCGGGTCAAGGTAGCTGTGCCTTTCGATGAGGAGCGATCCCTACAAGAGCTCATCCGCACTATTAATCAAAAATGGGTACAGAAGGATGCTTGTAGGCCGATAGATTCACAAAATAAAAGTTATCGTTAAAAATGAAGGGCGAAAGTCCTTTTTAACTATAAGTGAACATAGGTGTTTCTTTCTAAATCAGCTTCCTTACAAATTGGGAATTGTTTCTAAAAATACTCTAGGCTACAATAGGACAAAAGAGAATGTGAACGACTTGGGGGGAAAAAGAACATGTCACGCATTTTAATTTCGCCTGATCAAGTGGATGAAGTAGCAAGCCAGTTTCAACAAAGCAAGGAACAAAGTCAGCAAGTGATTGATCGTCTGAACCAACAAATTCACCAAATGGAAGGTCAGTGGGACGGGATGACGAAACAAAAATTCTTCCAGGAATTTCAGGAAGCGAACAGGCAAATGACTGGATTTGTCCTGTTGCTTGAAAGTATATCAAATGAATTACATGCAATTGCGACGAAGTTCCGTCAGGCGGATTCTCAATAAAGCAAGAAAATCAGAAAAGGACTAGGTGGGAAAGAGAGCCTAGTCCTTTTCTCAGTGAGAGAATACATAGCACAAAAATAATAGTCAAAAATCCTTGGAACGCGCATTTATGGTTTTTTTGCGTTCCACAATCTATGTTTACTTTATGAATGCTACGAGGTAAGAAAGAGAGGAGGCTCTCATGGTATTTCAGCCGAGAGTAGAGGAAGAGCTTCATCTACACAATGCTACATATACAATCGGCGAGCATCCAGTCGCTCCTCATGTTCCCTACGGTCAGGAGGGGCGTCAAGGAATTGTCTATCAAATGATTCCTCGAAAAGAAGCAGGTTCCAAGTGGAAGGCATTAAAAGTGTTTCGTCAGCAGTATAAAGATCCGAAGCAGGTTTATCTATCTGAACAAATCAAGGACTTTGCTACTTTACCAGGGCTATCTGTATGTGACCGCGTTATATTGACACCTCAGAAACATGGAGGGCTATTAAGTCAGCATCGCGATCTGATGTATGCAGTGGTTATGCCCTGGATAGAAGGACCTACTTGGATGGATATTATTATAGATAAACGGGTATTAAGCCGGGCAGACAGCTTAACTTTAGCACGTTCATTAGCTAAAGTTTTATCAACTATGGAACAACAAGGGTTAGCTCATTGTGATTTATCCGGACCCAACTTGATTTTGCCAGGTTTAGTCAGGGATCAGGTAGAAGACGGCTTTTCCCATGTAGAGCTGGTAGACGTAGAGCAATTATATGGGCCGAGATTGGAGAGGCCTGATGTCTTATTTGCAGCATCTCCCGGCTATTCACTGCCACAAACCTCACCGTTAGGCTTATGGAGTAAATATGCTGATCGATTCTCTGGAGCTATTTTACTAGCCGAGATATTAGGCTGGTATGATGAAACGGTCAGAGAAGCCGCTTGGGGAGAAAGCTATTTCAATCCAGAAGAGATACCTCACAGCACAAAAAGATACCCGCTTTTGATAGATTCTATTCGTAATTATTGGGGGGCAGAGATTGCTTCCTTGCTTGATCGTGCTTGGCAATGCAAGGAGCTAAATGAATGCCCAACCTTTGGAGAATGGTTGCTCGCTTTAATGGATGTACAGGAAGATGGACAAACAGGATTCGAAAAACAGAATATGGCCGCCGATCAACCAACGATTCATATTCCCATACCGCAAGAAAACATGCCTTTTTCTGGAAAAGGGGCAGAACGAATGCTTGCTCCGGAAATCTTGAAAACGGAAGAAAACGCTCAAGGAGACTTTGCAAATTTACCTGTCATCTATCAAAACATAGAACAAGCTAAACAGTGGGAAGAACAAGGGGAGCTGGAACGTGCAATAGAGACGTATCGAGCTGTGCAGAAGCAACTAGATCCCCAGCATGCTCTAGCTCAGGATTTATGGATGATAATTGCTGAGCTTGAAACAAAAATAAAAGCACCAAAGCCTTTCCCAGAGGAGAAAGCATCCCAATCGGCACCTGCCAAGCAAGCGGAACGTAAAAACAGCATGGCTAAAAAATCGCTTGGAGCAGGAGTTGCTGTTGCCTTTTTTCTCGCAGCAATTGGTGGTCTTATGTGGAGTAATGAACAAAATAAGAAGCAAGCAGTCAATGCTATTGAGATAACACAACCTGCTGAAGGGGACAAACAAGCTAAGGAAGCGCGAGAACCTTTGGAAAAAGAAGCTGTGGAACAGCTAAAGGCTGCTAAAAACCTACAGGAGGAAGCCATACAGGAGGAGCAGCTAGCGAAGGAGAAGGCTGAACGCGATGCCAAAGCAAAAGCAGTTCAAGGAAAGAAAGAACAGACGAATGAGCAACAAACCCCTAAAATAACAACTAGCGTAAAGCCTGAAAAGACCAAGAAAGATATGCAACTAAAGGAAGAAGCGCACGGCAAAACAAAAGCAGCTCAAGCGTCACCTACTAAAGTAACGATACATACACAAGAAAAAGACAAGATACAGGTGAATCAGAAAAAAAGCACTCCAAAGCCGAAACATCCCACTCTTATCCCTAGAGAGAGGGCAGGGAAGTGGGGCTTTGTTGAGTTAGATTCAACTGGTACTGCTAATGTCGTGGTCGAGTATCAGTATGATTATGCGATGCCTTTTTCGGAGGGTTTTGCTGTAGTGAAGAAGAATGGCAAATTTGGCTACGTGAATACTACAGGTCAGGTAGTCATTGCATTAACCTATGATTGGGCATCTAGCTTTCAAAATGGAAAAGCTACAGTGAAAAAGGACGGAGAGAATGTAGTCATTAATCCTCAGGGGATAGAATTGCATACCCAGTAGCCACACCCTGCGCCGTTTCAATAGCCCTAAACTAGTTAGCCACGATTCTCTATAAGAAAATGATTATCCATTCCCTTCTGGGCGCGTTTAGAAGGGGATTTGGTGCTGAGATGGAATAAGGAAGGAATAAACAAGCCAGAGGAGGAGTTCTGAGCCATGAATTTCGATTCCCTACGAATTTTTGTCAAAGTAGTAGAAAAGCAAAACTTCTCCCGTGCTGCTGAAGAGCTTAATCTGTCGCAACCCGCGGTCAGTCTACATATTCGCCACTTAGAGGAAGAATTTGATACTAGCTTTATTATTCGTTCCCCAAAGCATGTGAGGGTGACTAGAGCAGGAGAACTTTTTTATCAGAAAGCCAAACAGATTCTCTATGCCGTAGATGAAACCCGATTGGAGCTGCAAGCCCTCAAGCAGGAAGTAAGCGGCCTCCTTTCTCTTGGTGCAAGCTATACGATTGGGGAGTATTTCTTGCCTAAGCAATTGGTCATGTATACCAAGGAGTATCCAAAGGTACAGACGCAGGTAAAAATTAATAATACTCGAGAAATCATTGAGGCGTTAATGGATGAGAAAATCGATGTAGGTTTAATTGAAGGGTCAATCAGTAGCTCTGATGTGGATGTGCAGGTTTTTATGGAGGATCAATTGGTGCTGCTTGTTCCAAACGACCACTCTTTGGCACGCAAAAAGGTTGCAACTCAGGCTGACTTAGAGAACCAAGTATGGATTTTTCGTGAGTCTGGGTCAGGGACACGTGAACAAAGTGATCAAATTATCCAAGAGCTAGGGATACAAGTAAAGCGTTATTATGAGTTTAGTAGCAGCCAAGCAGTTAAGGAGGCAGTAATGGCCGGACTGGGCATGTCAATTGTTTCTGGATTGATTGCGAAACGCGAGGTTTTTTTGAAAGAATGTAAAGCGCTTGCTATCAGTTCAAAGCCGCATAAACGCCTTTTTTCGCTCATTACAAAAAAAGGTAGACCCAAAAGTAGGGCGGCTCAATTTTTCGAAGACATGATATTGCAATCTCCAGAGCTTGAGCAACAGAGTAAGAGATGAGATAATAGAGTGAAAATCATTCTTACTGATAACTGGCACTGGAGGGCATCAACATGAAATTCATTGACAATCAAGGCATTACTGACCCACGAATTAATCTAGCTATTGAGGAATATGCCTTAAAACACCTGCCGGCAGATGATGATTATCTGTTGTTTTACATAAATGAGCCATCCATTATTATTGGTAAAAACCAAAACACGATCGAGGAAATTAACGCGGATTATGTGGACGAGCATCGAATTCACATTGTCCGCCGTTTATCAGGTGGTGGTGCGGTTTATCATGATTTAGGCAACCTAAACTTTAGCTTTATTACCAATGACGATGGCAAGTCCTTTCATAACTTTAAAAAGTTTACGGAACCAGTTGTGTTAGCTTTGAAGGAAATGGGAGTAGAGGCTGAATTAAGCGGACGAAACGATATTCAAGTCGGTGAACGTAAAATTTCTGGCAACGCTCAATACTCCACGAAGGGACGCATGTTTAGCCACGGTACTCTCTTATTTGACTCTGAAATGGAGAATGTAGTAGCAGCGCTGAAGGTGAATGCTGCTAAAATTGAATCGAAGGGTATCAAGTCAATCCGTAGTAGAGTTGCTAATATCACAGAATTTTTACAGAAACCAATGACTATCGAAGAGTTTAAACAACAAATTTTACACTCCATCTTTGCTCAGGGTGAAGTAAGTGAATACGTGTTGACCGAAGAGGATTGGAAAAACATCCATGAGCTATCCAAGGAACGCTACCAAAATTGGGAGTGGAATTATGGAAAATCACCGAAGAGCAATTTCCAACAAACCAAACGTTTTCCGGTAGGAACGATTGAGCTTCGTCTTGATGTGGAGAAGGGAAAAATCAAACACGCAAAAATTTATGGCGATTTCTTCGGAGTAGGGGAAGTATCTGATATTGAGCAAAAGCTTACCGATATTCCGATGGAGAAGCAAGCGATCCGTGAGGTTTTGGAGTCACTCCATTTGCCAACCTATTTTGGAGCTATTACTGTCGAGGAATTATTGACGCTGTTTTTTGACCATGACACCGAATAGCAAATGAGTAAGGCGTTAAAATAGATAGGTAACCGCGACATTTCTATTTAGAATGCATGTTATGAAAAACAAGGCAATGATTTCGCCTTGTTTTTTTGTTTTTGTAAATGAAAAGCAGATTAGCAGCATAATCTGCTAACCTGCTTGCATCAAAAGCCTTCAGGTATCCAGATAGGGCCAGCATAGTTTGCCCTCCTGGCTATGTAACGAGCTTTATTTTTGTTCCTTCCACCATGTATCAAATGGCGTAACGGGAAGGTGGCGTTTGTGTGCTGTACGAAGGTAACGCTGATCAATTTTTTCAGCAATCTCGCTTGGAACAGATTTCCCTTCCAAGTAATCGTCTAATTGCTCATAGGACATACCCAGTGCTGTTTCATCAGGTAAAAGTGGTTTATCATCCTCAAGATCTGCTGTAGGTATCTTGGCATAGAGAGATTCCTCTGCATCAAGAGCTTGTAATAACTGTTTACCCTGACGCTTGCTGAGGCCTGTGAGAGGTGTTACATCACAACCACCATCACCGAATTTGGTGAAAAAGCCTGTAACCGCTTCAGCCGCATGGTCTGTTCCAATCACTAACAGTTGGTAATGGGCGCCTAGATCATATTGAACCTTCATACGTTCGCGTGCTTTAATGTTTCCTTTAAGAAAGTGAGATAATTGTTCTCCAGTAGCTTCCTCAAAGGCTTGTACGGAAGCATCTACAGCTGGTTTTATGTTTACCGTAACCGTGCGATCAGGCTTAATGAAAGCGAGCGCACGCTGGGCATCATCTTCATCCTGTTGAACTCCATATGGCAATCGAACAGCGATAAAGCTATAATCCTTACCAGTTTCTTGGCGAATCTCTTCTACGGCTAATTGGGCGAGACGACCTGCCAATGAAGAATCTTGTCCACCGCTAATTCCAAGTACATACCCTTTGGTGTGCGTTGCAAGCAGATATTGTTTTAAAAATTCCACTCTTGATCGTATCTCTTGCTGCGGATCGATGGTCGGTTGCACATCCAGTTCCGCTTGAATTTGTTTTTGTCGCATGCTTATCCCTCCATTGCTCCGACTATCTTCTTTTATATTATATGGGTTTTCCTTGCAAAGTAAATCTGGCAACAGAAAAACCTCCTTCCTCTGTCATCTGAGGTAGGAGGTTGTCTATTTCTTTGTACACT
Source organism: Brevibacillus sp. SKDU10 (assembly GCF_001645205.1). Taxonomy (NCBI): domain Bacteria; kingdom Bacillati; phylum Bacillota; class Bacilli; order Caryophanales; family Paenibacillaceae; genus Brevibacillus; species Brevibacillus sp. SKDU10. The sequence goes on from NZ_LSSO01000204.1 coordinate 64,350, forward strand.
GATCTAGAAGCGGCACACAAGGACTATTACTTACAGATGAGGAAAGTATTCCTTCCAACGTCTGCTGACCAGTTTGTCAATGTCTGGACGGGTTTCGACTTCTGCTGGATAGAACGGCTTCATACGAGCATCTACGATTAATGGCCCCTCATAACGGATTTTATTGCGTACGATAGTTGATTTGGCATATAGATCGTTTGCTGGATCAAAGCGCGTAAAGACTGTCCAGAGGAAGCTGCTTTCCTTGCGAGAGATTGCAGCGTCATCAACGATACAAATCATAGGCCAGTCCGCTAAATGTTCATTGGCATAAGCGATCAAATCTTCCCCTATTTGCGGGGCATCTTCAAATTTTGGTCCTGAAATTACGAGACAGCCTGGGCAAAAAACCTCTGCATGAGGAAAACGCGGGATGTCTGGCCCGTTATAAGTGTGTAGCAGGTCACGAACAGGATCGCCAATGCCGAGCATTACCCCTTTGCTGCCATGATTAAATTTGCGTCCTGTATAATCAAGTGTATCGTTGGAGGTATCGTTGACAATCAGTAGATCACGTTCTGGTTGGAAACGAGCTAACACGATCTCTAAAAACTTACTGAACTGCGATAGGTCACAATGTACATCCGTTACCATCAAAAACTTAGTTAATGTAAGCTGACCTTCCCCTAGAATTCTAAAGGCATGGGCCATTGCTTCCTTATAGTAGCTTTCGCGTACGATTGCTCCTGCTAATGCATGGAAGCCAGTTTCCCCATACGTCCAAAGAGCCTTCACTCCAGGCATGACCACAGGGAAAAGCGGTGACAGCAGGCTTTGGAGGTATTCACCAATAAAGAAATCCTCCTGGCGCGGCTTACCAACCACCGTAGCTGGATAGATCGCATCTTCCCTGCGCCACATTTGCTGCACATGGAAGACAGGGAAGTCGTGAGCTAAGGAATAATAGCCAAAATGGTCGCCAAACGGTCCTTCTGGTCGGCGAACATGCGGAGGGACAATACCGCCAAACACGAATTCTGCTTCCGAAATAATTTTATGTGGATGATTATCTACATCGGTCATTCCTAGCTTTTCTCCCATTAAGAGAGAGGAGAAAATAAGTTCCGGAACCATCTCTGGTAATGGAGCAATAGCAGAGACAATCAGAGCAGGTGGTCCGCCAACTGTCAGGGTTACCGGCAAAGCACGGTTACGTTTTTCTGCCTCGTAATAGTGGAACCCACCACCTTTATGAATCTGCCAATGAATACCCGTAGTATTTTCATCATACAGCTGAATACGATACATCCCCAGATTGTGTTCTTTACTGACGGGATGCTCTGTGTAGACAAGTGGCAATGTAACAAACGGGCCCCCGTCTTCATGCCAGCTAGTAATAGCAGGTAATTCCTGCAAATTGACATCAGTTGTATGTACCTGAGCAACAGGAGCATTTTTTAACGATACGTTTTTCGTACCTGTTTTCATGACACTTAATAAAGGATCACGTAATCCCCAAAGGGCAGAGAGCTTCGGGGGCATTAGCTTGTCCATGTTACTTACTAATTGCTGAATGATCTTTTCTGGCTTTGGTCCGAATGCCATATCGACCCGTTCACGGGTTCCAAATAGATTGGTTACAATAGGGAAGCTTTTCCCTTTAACATTTGTAAAAAAAAGGGCTGGCCCTTGTTCATCAATGACTCGACGATGAATTTCTGCCAATTCCAAATATGGATCGACAGGAGTATCAATCTGCAATAATTGTCCTTCATCGCGAAGCTGTTGGATAAAAGTTCGTAAATTTGTATGCATGAAAAGAGGTCACCTCATAATCTATCATCGCTTGTTGATCTCTATTCTTAACTGTACACGAACTGGATGCATTGATCTAGCCTAAGATTGTACAAAATAAGCGAAATAGGGAGGTTTTTTTCAAAGAAGGGTGTACTTTCCTATGAGTAACGTTGCATCATAAGGGCCAGCTTCTCTTTTACCTGAGGCCATTCTGAATCAATGATCGAAAACATAGCAGTATCACGGACATAACCATTGGCCAGACGCATATGCTTGCGAAGTGTTCCCTCATAGGTAGCCCCGATTCGCCGAATAGCTCGTTGGGAGTTCTCGTTGCGAGAATCGGTCTTAATTTGAACGCGAACGCATCCGAGATGTTCAAAGCAATGGCTTAGCAACAAATATTTACATTCCGTATTCACGCCTGATTTCCATACGCGTGGAGTGAGCCCGGTTGAACCAATTTCTAAGTGATCATCCATACTAGAAATATTCATAAAGCGAGTAGTACCAATAATGCGTTGGGAGGAACGTTCCCTAATGATAAAAGGAAATTCCACTCCTGCATCCTTTGCATCGTATGCTTTTTTAAAATAGGCTTTCCAATCCTCATTTGTAACCATTGCTTTCGGTAAAAAGGTCCAAATTTCGGGAAAGCTTCCGACCTGCTGAAGCTCTGCTTCGTGTTCTGGCTGTAGCGGTTCGAGTACCACAAAAGTTCCTTGTAATGGAATGGGAGTAATAACAAGCATCTAATTGGCCACCTATCTATGTGAAAGTTCTAAATCTTTTTTCTATCATCAGATTAAAAGGTATTCAGCAGAGAAGCAACTCATTTTTTAGGGGTGCTGTACGTTGATAACTGGATGATTTAAGTGAGAGAAATCCACCTCCATGTGTAACTTTCACTCACATCGGGGAAACTAAGCCGAACAATCGGGAGGTGAGTCAAACCATGTCCAGCAAGAACAACAAATCTCAAAACAAGGCGAAAAACAGAGGTAAAACGCTAGATACCAATGACCAAAACAGTAACATTCGCGATAATGGAAATACGCATAAAGCATAGAATGTGCGTAAAACACAAGGTCCCCTTTCTAGAAAAAGAGAAGGGGACTTTGATTGTGTATACATGCCATTGTTATTTTTGTAATAGCACGATTATTTTGATTTGTATTCAATGTACAGTGCGGCAAGGCTTGAACTGGGCAAAATGCCACCTAGAGGAAACATTCATGCTATAATAAAAATAAATCTACGGCAGATAGATGGGAAGAGACGGAGGCAAACTTGTGGAAGACTCAATGATGCACCTACATGCAAACGAAGTGGTTCTTAGCACACAAGCATTTTTAATCTTGTGCCGTTTGTATGATAGTTTTTACGATGAATTAAGACAGCATGAGCAACTAAATGAGGTGGCTGAAAAGACAGCGGCGGTTTTGTTAGATGGCGTTGAGGCTTTAAAAGAACAGACGCAGCCGCCTAAACAAGTGGTGATGGCTTTAGATTTCTCCAGTTTATTTTTAGTGAAAAAGCTGGTAGAACAAGCATATCGGGAAGTAAGTGAGGTACCGGAGCAGGCCAAGGCTCTGGGATGGTTAGAAGAGTGTATGCAGGCAATGAATAAGGGAATGATTACACACTGATACGAGGCAGAATGATCTGGTGTGAACAATGAACGAGAATTTTTCTAAAGAAAATCTATCTGTTTACAAATAAGTAGTGACGTGGTACTGTAAAAGCGAATTCAAAACTTTATAACTTTGTACCGAGCGGGGGCCGAGCTGTCGGCTGAGATTGTAACACTATGCGTTACTGACCGTTGAACCTGATCTGGTTAATACCGGCGGAGGAAGAGGGCAACCGAGAACAGAGTGAAGATAACTTTGTTCTTTCAGATGCATACGAAACCATCCGCTACGGGTGGTTTTTCTTTTTATAAAAAACAACCTGTAGCCGTTTACAGTATGGATCAAAAAAGCAGTAAGCTACTAAAGATTTTCAGCTTACGAGCAGCTAGTTCAGCTTAGCCTCCGCTATCTATTTCGGTGCTATCCGAAAAGAAAGCGGGGGCTTTTTTGATGTCAGGCATGAATGGTCCCAACTAGATCGGTCAGCTATAGAGGTTCGTTTCAAACAACAAGAAACAAGGCATATGCGAATATCTTTGCGAAAGGAGTTGAATTTTTGCGAGCACGCTCCCTTCATCTCATGACCACAGGGCGTCAAACTCTCAGAGAAGTGTTGCCCATTATAGAGAAGGCAGACCAAGCAGGAGTAGATTATCTACACATTAGGGAAAAGCAGCGGACAGCAAGGGAATTAGCTGAATGGATCAGGCTCTTGTCGGATGTTTTTCCAAGGGACCGAATCATCGTAAATGACCGTGTGGATGTAGCGATGGCTTATCATTGCGGCGGTGTACAGCTTGGACAGCAAAGTATGCATGCCAGCTTGGCAGGTCGTATGCTGGCCTCCCACCAATTGCTGGGTTGTTCGGTTCATAACGATCAGGAATGCTTGTCGGTACAATCGTTACAACCCTCTGACAAGTACGATTCATTGACAGAACATGATTTCATACCAAGCCGTCCTCCAACCTTTGTGATAGCGGGGCATGTCTATGTGACGGAATGTAAGCTCGGCGTAGAACCGCGTGGTCTTTCCTTTGTAACGCGAATGCGGAAACTGTTAGCGCCTAGCATCTCACTAATTGCGATAGGTGGCATAACTCCTCAGCGTGTTAAGGACGTGATAGCGGCTGGAGCGGATGGTATTGCTGTAATGTCGGGGATCATGCAGTCAGCACGACCGCAAAAAAGGATAAGAGAGTACCGTGATCAGCTTAATGAAACAGCAGGATATGCTATCCAGTAGCTACCCTATTCGATTTTTGCTTAAGCTACGCCAAACGCTGGAAAAAGAAGACGTAAAAACAATCACGCAAGAAACGAGGTGACCGTTTTTGCACGCTAGCACAGTACAGATTCAGGTTAATGGTAAAGCAACAAGTGTAGAAAAAGGTACGACAGTGGAGCAATTGCTTGTCCATTATGGATTAGAGCAAAGAATAGTGGTTGTTGAGCACAATCAAATCATCCTTGATCGTACCAGCTATGCCCATACAGCCATAATGGATGGGGAT
>NZ_LSSO01000205.1:0-10299 GCF_001645205.1 Brevibacillus sp. SKDU10
TATGTACTAATTGTACATATAGATCTTAAAAACATGGTGGTTTGTAATATCTCCCTTTCCCCTTTTAGCTCACAACTTATCAGTTTAAACGAAAATACTTATTCCTTTAGCTCAAAGGGGGAAAGAAAAGAAGTTATTGTATATTTTTTCCTTTTATGTACAATTAGTACATAGAACAATTTGTTCTTGATGCTTTTTATTAGCCATCAGATTCTATCTATTTCATTTATATGTACCTTCTATTTTCTAATCACCATAATACAAACACTTGTTCCTGATCAAGAAAAACTCTTACGTTTATAACTGAACAAGCCGCCTGTTATTAATCAGTTGAAAAGTTTTATTCCCTATCCTCCATTCCTCTTCTGCTCTTCTAGCATCTCTAGCTTTTGCAATGTCAGTTGAACCGCAATTGCATCATCCAGATATCCAATGGGAAAAACATAATCAGGAATGATGTCAACTGACAAAATAAAATATAGCAGCGCACTACCAATCACAGCCTTCTCTAGTGGTTGAATCTCCTCATGGCAAAATCGTACATACATTTCTTTTAATTGCTCAATAAACGGCCCTTCTCCATTCACATTCTCCACTTTCTCTTGAAACTCTTCTTTAATGATTCTGCTTCCTTCATTCGTTTGTGCATGCTTTTCATATTTTTCTAATTCTTGTTGTACCTGCTTCGTTGTATATTTCCAGTCGAATAAACCTGATGATTCAAGAACCTTTTGGATGTGGTCAATGGAGGTATGAATATCAGATGGCAGAGGCTCTCTAGAGATTGTTAAAGGATATCCAGCCGCTACATATAAACGGTCCATTGATACATCAAGACACTTACTGATTTGCTCCAAATGCCTTGGGCGAGCAGCTTGTTTCCCATTTATAATTCGGGAAATGGTTGCCACATTGATTCTACACTGCCTGCTTAGTTTGCGCATGGACATCGATCGTTCATGAAGTAATTTCTTAATGAGAATTCCTAATTCTGTCTCTTTTGACTGGTTTCCCATTCCCCATCCTCCCCCATTTACATTTATGAATGCAAACCTGTTTAGATAAAGTAAACATTGGGCACAGGCAATACGCACATTTTCTAAACGTTTTCGTAACATACAAGTAAGAAAAAGCTTTTTCATGATATAGATAGCTTTCACGTAGAAAAGTTAACTAAGTTCATTATAAAAAAGGAGTGTATTTCAATGAATGCATTGTTATTAGTTGGTCTTGCCTCATCATCAAGTCTGGATCAATTAGGTGTTACCTTAGCTCATAGCTTAAGAGAACTTCATAATTCGAACGTAACTGCGATATGGATCCCTCTGATATATTTACTCGTTAGCCTAGGCAGCATTTATTTTGGTCAGTGGATTTCACTTCTCGCAGTTGGCTTCTTAGTAAGTGTAATTGTTAGTCAAATTATTTTATTAGCGATCGATCGAAAAAATGTGGTCGTTCTTGAAAACATTTTTTCCAAACAGCTTACGCACAGTCTAAGCACTGCTGAATGCTCCTATTGTCATAAATCTGCTCCACTAAAAATAGGAGAAGCAACGATTCTGCTACTTGCTTTTTCGATTCATACCTTATCAAACAAAGTACGTGCTTTTTTTCATAAACTCCCAGCCATTACGATCACTTTCACAGTCTCTCTTTCCAGCTTTTTCACTCTGTGGATGAGTCTAGCCTTTGGAGAAAAAGTTAGAAAGATTAAAATTTGCTCCTTGCATCTCGGTAAATTTGGGACCCTTATCAGCGGCATAATCATCATATTATGCGTGCTTGAAATGTTTCTGTAATTGAGACGTCTGTCCTTTCATCCCCCACACGTAAATAGACCGGCTTCCCCTATTAAATCAAGGAAACGGTCTATTGCCAAACAAACGGATGTAAAAATGGGATTGCTGTAAATGACAAAAATCGAAATATAATATGAGGAGAAGAGGTCTTTTGGAAGATACTGTAGATAAAAGAAGTCGTCCTGAACTGATTTTTCATGCCAGCTTTGATAAGAATAGTATTTATGGCCAAAGATATGCATACGGATCAGGACTTGAAAGGATTTAAAAAACCCTCAGGATAATTTTTCCTAAGGGTTTTTATTTGCTATCAATGATCGCAAAGCCTTCCTTTTTTCTTGCAGAACGTCTCGTTCTATCTTCAAGTAGCTAGCTCTTCTTGGTAGTCAAAGTGTTTATGCTAGTGAAATGCCCCAGACTTTTCACAGCAATCACAAAGTTAATGTAACATTACGATAAGAATGCCAAGTAAAAACAGCCGTTCCCACCCTCATGCTCGTGAGATCGACTGTTTGCTAATGATTGTTCCACTGGGTACACATATCAAATAAAGATCGATATGGTACCAGATGATATAGGGCGATTTATTCAGCAACGCCTTATCTATTTACTGGCCTTCCTCTATTTGTGAAAAGGAAGTATGGGATGTATTCTCTTTTTTCCCTAGCTGTAACTGATTTTCTTTTCCTTTCCCCCATAAAAAGCCAATGCATGCTCCAACTAAGGCTGGTAGTACCCATCCTATTCCTTGCTCATACAACGGAAGGTAACGATATACGTCTGTAATGAACGAAACATCTACGAATTTACTTTGCTGTAAGGCGTCTCCTAAACTAATCATAGCCGTTCCCAGCAAGCTCATTTTATAAACTGACTTATATCCTTTAAAAAGGGAATGTCCAAAGGATAAAATGATTAAAACAATTGTTAATGGGTAAATCACTAACAGAATGGGTACTGAAAAAACAATAATTTGATTAAGTCCCAAATTAGCAATAATCATACTCGTAAAGCATACGATTCCCGTCCACACCGTATAAGAAAAACGTGGCATAAGCTTTGCGAAATACTGTCCGCAGGAGGTTATCAGGCCAACCGATGTAGTAATACAAGCAAGAGTAAATACTGTTCCTAGCAAGATCGTTCCGTATTGTCCAAATAAATTGGTGGAAACAGCCGTCAAAATCTCTCCTCCATTTTGATAAGAAGGCAATAAGCTTTGGCTAACCGCCCCTAAATACCCCAGCATAAGATAGATTAGAGCTAGTAGGAATCCAGCAAATACCCCTGTTCTCATCGTAAGGCGGGTAATTTGTTTTTTATTAGAGATATTTTTTCTTTCAAAGGCTGCAACGATTACTCCTCCAAATAGTAATGCAGCTAATGTATCCATTGTCATATAACCTTCCATAAAGCCTTTGAAGGTAGCGGACTGTTGGTACGCTTCAACTGGTTTCCCAAAATCACCAATCGGATAAAACTGGCTTTGTATAAAAATAATGGTAATCATGCTAAGTAAAATAGGGGTTAAAATTTTTCCAATACGTGCAAACATCTTAGAAGGATTGAGACAGAGCCAAAAATTAATGGCAAAATAAATAACTGTATACACTGTTAATGTCAATGAATTAGCACGTAAAAAATCAGGTAAAAAGGGAACAACACCCATTTCAAATGCAACGTTACCTGCACGCGGTATAACTAAAAAGGGCCCCAAGCATAAGTAAGTCGTCAAGGTAAATACGATAGCAAAAATCGGATGCACCCGATTGGTTAAGACATCTAAGCCCCCACTTTTCGCAATCGCAGTTACCCCTAAGATAGGTAGGCCAACAGCAGTAATGAGAAAGCCAAGCATGGCCTGCCATATATTTTCTCCTGCCGAAAAGCCAAGTGCAGGGGGAAATACTAGATTACCTGCTCCAAAAAATAAGGCGAATAACATAAGTCCAATATACAACTGTTCCTTCCATGATAGCTGTTTCATTTTTTCTTCTCCTTTATATCCAAAAAATAAAACCTCTCGCCTTATCATCGTAAAAATGATGACTGAGGCGAGAGGTTCGCGGTACCACCCAGTTTTCTCTAATTCACTCACGAGAATTAGACATTATGAAGTCATAGACTTTCATCCTATAACGTGGATCATTCGGTGTATATTACTTGAGCATTTGCTTTTCACATACACTGCTCATAGGCGACTTCGGAAAAAGATAGTGACCGTTCTCTCAGCCGTGGAACGGATTTCTGTACATCTAGAGCTTCTTTCTACTACTCCTATTCATTGCAAGTAATGAAAATATGAAATTTTACATCATTTATAAAAAATAAAAAACCTCAGAACGAAATGACATCTATCATCTCATTCTGAGGTGTATATTTTACACGGTACCACTCAGCTTTCTTGCTTTTTCACAAAAACAAGCTCTGTAAGTCAATTATCATGACTCGGGTCTATTAACGAGACCAACCGTTACTCACTACTCGATCTTACTCAATCTTTGGCGAGTAAAGCTCAAAGGTGACATTCAATAATCAGTCCGTCACCACCCTTCCAGCCAAGGGGCAGCTCTCTAATCACACACTTGATTATCTACTATCCTTCTCAATGCTTTTCATATGTAAATGTTAACAAGCAGGAAACATAGTTTCTTTTTATTAATTATAGTCAGCTTTTTGCTACTGTCAAGCGGTACGTTGTTATTTTTGCTAGGAGAGAAAAATTGATTAAACAGGAGATGCTTTAAGCTCATGCTCCTCTGAGAGGCTTGTTTGCATCTTATACAAGGTAGAATAAAGGCCATTTTTCGTTTCCAGATTACTGACTAAAAAACCAGACCTTCTATTGAAAGTCTGGTTTTTTATGACAGATATAAGCTTTGATTCGAATATTACTTTTTTAACAATCAGAAACCTTTACCAATTGCTTTCCAGTGTTCTCTCCGGTAAATAGCCCAAGGAAAGCTTCCGGTACATTCTCCAAACCTTCTATAATATTCTCGGAATACGTAATTTTTCCTTCCTTGATCCACTGGGCCATCTGTGTCATTCCCTCATGATAACGATCTGTATATTGAGTCACCAAAAAGCCTTTCATAGTAGCCGTTTTCTTGAGGAGCTGCACCTGAACCCTAGGCCCAATATCCTGCTTCTCTGAATTGTAGAGAGAGATCTGACCGCAGAGAGGAATTCGCGCTCCCTGATTAATCAAGCTCAGAACGGCATCTGATATCGGACCACCCACATTATCAAAATAAACGTCTACCCCGTTTGGGCAAGCTTTTTCTAATGCTAGTTGCATATTTGGTGTTTTTTTATAATTAATTGCTGCATCAAATCCGAGCTCTTCTGTTACATACTGAACTTTTTCATCAGAGCCAGCAATCCCTACAACACGTGCCCCTTTGATTTTTGCTATTTGCCCGACAAGCATTCCCACCGCTCCTGCAGCCCCTGAAACAACAACGGTTTCCCCTGCCTGTGGTTGACCTATATCCAATAAACCGAAATAAGCGGTCATTCCAGGCATTCCAAGTACACCCAATGCGGTTGTAATTGGTGCTATATTTGTATCGATTTTTTGTACTTCTCCAGCATCAACCACGGAGTAATTTTGCCAACCTAATAGACCAAGGACAACATCCCCGACTTGAAATTCTGAGGACTTCGTTTCTATTACTTCTCCAATTACTCCACCGATTATCACTTCATTTAGCTGAAATGGGGGTATATAAGATTTTTGATCATTCATTCTCCCCCTCATATAAGGATCAACAGATAGGTACAGAGTACGTATTAATAGCTGATTGTCATTGACTTCAGGAATAGAGGATTTGATGAAGGTGAAATTATCTCTTGTTGGAACGCCAACTGGCCGACTAGAAAGTAAAATCTGATTATTAACTGCTTCTTTCATTAGTAATCCTCCCTACTTTTTAGTATAACGTTATCTTTGCACTCCTATATTACCATACGAAATAAATTAATTAAACTTTTTTCGTATAATTCGTTTAGTTAAATAGCAGTTATATGTTTATTATCCAACTTTGCGTTATAATGTAGTTTGATGTTTTAGATTGGGAGGCATTAAAGTGACAAACACTCGAGGCAGATCACGTAAAAATGAGCAAGAGACGAAAAAAGAATTGATTATTCGTCTACTTCCCTTTCTTAAAAAGCAAGGGATCAGCTCTTTGAAAATGGAAGATATAGCAAAATATATGGATATAAGCAAAGCCACGATGTATAAATATTTTTCTTCCCGAACAGAAATCTTAGAAGCGACAGTAGAAGTGTACGTTGACTATATCCTTGAGAACCTTCATGAGTTATCTGATAACGAATCTGCTTCTTTCATACGCCGCTTCCAAAAGGTTTTTGAAAACTCGGTGGTTCTGGCTATTTTTTTATCAGATTTATTATTACAGGAACTAAAAAGCATGTATCCTCATTTATACCAGCGAATTGTTGAGGCGCAAAAAGCTCGTAACGATCATATCAAAGCATTTTATGAAGCTGGTCATAGAGAAGGTGTGTTCCTTTCCGTTAATCCTTCTTTATTAATTGCTCAGGACGAGCTACTCCTGCCAAGTTTACTTAGTCCTGTTTTTTTGATGCAAAATCACATGACTTTAGAACAAGCCTTATTTGATTACTATCAGATGAAAAAGCATCAACTGGTCAAACCCGAGCTTATTCCTGACGTAGATGATTCATTCATTCCAATGCAGGTTGGGCAATGTATTCAAAAAATTACATGGACAGAGTAGTTCATCTAAAGCGTTCAAGCTAAATTAATCAGATTAACTGTAGCTCAACTGTCCCTATTCCATATAGGATATTCGTTGGTCTTTCCAAAAAGTAGTCAAATCCTACCTCTGGCATAGACAAAAAACCAGTCAAAAGCACAATGGTAACGTGTTGGACTGGTTTTTTGCATGTAAACCTTTTGCTTATGGGAATGGGATAACCCAGTTGAAAGCTTGCACTTCTTTTCAGACCGTAATAGCCGGTGTTCTTGAATGTTTCAGAAGTTGAATATCAAGATTCTGGTGTACTGATGAACATCATAATTTTCTCTTCTGGGCGGCAATCAGCTAAGTAATGATCGAGCAGTCCCAGATGTAATCCGCATTCACTTTCTATAGAATCAGCTCCTAGCATAATACTAGCCTGATGGGGACTGTTTTCTGGAGAACTAGATATCGTATAATATTTCGGCTGAAGCGGGGGCAACAGCTCGATAAACCTTTCGAAGGGCATCTCGCAGGCTTCATATTTTTCAAGCAGTTCTAGCATCGACATACCCTTCCTCTCTACCTGCTGTTCATAGGTAGCCTCATCTAACAAAGCCTCTAATTCACGTTTATGTGGAGGACAAACCGTGTAAGCTGCAAGCTCATGTAGCTGTGCATGAGTCACGGTTGCTTGCAGATCTACATTTTGACTCAGCAAATCATCAAGTCGTACTGGTCGATCCAGCGGAAGATGAGCTATGTTACGTCCATCTGCCCTCAAAATCAAGTGATCGTTCCCGTTCAAGCCAAAGCGTCTTAAAATTCGTTCGACATGCTCCTTCCTATTTTTCGGTAATACTCCGATGTGATCACCCTCCTGATAGCTAAGGCCATCTGGCAGTGTGATTTCTACTTGCCGGATGCTTCGCCCACAATTAGCACTCTCAAGTTCACGGTTTTCTTTTATATAGGCATAGACAGCATTGTACTTGAGAGCGAGCGGTACATCTGACAAGTCATTCATAAATTGAATCGTAAGGGTTCCGTGATCTTTTTCCTCAAGGTTTTTCTGTAAAATAAAAGTCTCCATGACGTCAAGCCACATACGCTTCTGCCAGTCTTCCAGTTGTTTTTCGAAGTCTCCGCTAGTGTCAGCTTCCCCTCGCAGCGAAAGCCTTTTCGCTCCTTTTAAAGCAAGCTGCTCATCAATAAATCTTGGGACGTCTTGATAGGTATTTGCCCAATTGCGGTCTCCACATCCGAAAACCGCATACGTAACTCCTTGAAGCGCACCTGCCTCTACTCCTTCCAGCCATTGCACGAATTTGCGAGCATTATTGGGAGGCTTTCCATTATAAGAAGCAGTAACGATCAGTACGACTCCTTCTTTCGGTAACTTCCCTAGCCAATCATCAAGCGGTGCCATCTCACTACTAATACCGAGCGAACCTGCAATATTAGAAAGCTCTCGTGCGGTACGCTCTGCTGTACCTAAATTTGACCCATAAAGTATCAGTAAAGATGCATGGTTGACCCTGGCTATGGATGTTTTCATCTGATCCCATCGACTATCTCCCCCTAGTATGTTTACAGCTCCTACTTCCGGATCTTGGGTAGATTGGTCTAGCTTTCGTTTCTTTCGCTGTTTGACACGTATGTAAAATTCTTCTGGTTTTATCGTTAATGTTTGTTGAATGCTTAACTGATAGTTCGTATGATCAATTAATTCAAAGTTCTGGAGAATCATACTTAGAACTAAAGTGGCTTCATGCAGTGCAAATTGCATCCCAATGCAGGCTCGTTGACCATTTCCAAAAGGTTTATAGGCATGATGGGGGACTTTATCAGGGTCCTCAAATCGCTCGGGGCGAAATTCATCAGCATCATCTCCCCAAGCATCTTTATCTCGATGAAGCTGGGGTAAGAGTAATGCAACAACTTCGCCTTTTTTTATGGCATACTTCCCTCCAATGATTGTATCTTCTCGAGCGGTAAGTTCAAATCCCGGGGCTGTTGGCCATAAACGTAAGGATTCCTGTAGAATCATCCGAACATATGTGAGTTGCAGAACCTGCTGATACGAAGGAGATACACCGGTTAATACCCGATCCACTTCCTGGTACGCTTTTTCTCGCACCTCAGGGTTTTTCAGCAAAAAATAGAGAGCAAATGATAATAAGCCGCTTGTTGTTTCATGTCCTGCTATTAAAAATGTGATGATTTGATACCGGATATTTTCGTCATCCAGCCTCTCTCCAGTTTGCGGGTCCTTCCCGTTAAGCATGCGGGAGAGCAAATCGATTTCACCCTGATCGCCATTCGCCTTTCGTTCCTCGATGATTTGGTCTACTAATGAAAACATCGTATCAATATCTTGGGTAAACTGACGTCTGGTTCCCATCATTAGCATATTTTGAATTTTCAATCTCCCGCTCTGATGCATCGCTTCTTGAAGTGCGCGAACCATACTGTTGATAAAAGGGCTGTGTGTTTCTCTATAAAAACTATTAAAGCGATAATTAAAGCCGCATAACCCAATCGTATCCAATGTAAGTCGAGTCATATCGCCAGGAACATCTATACTTTCATTAGGATTAAGACGTGCCCATTTTTGAATCAACTGCAAGGCAATGTCCACCATCATAGTATGGTATCCTTTCATTGCGTGTTGACTGAAAGTAGGTAGGAGGATATTATGTGCCTTTTGCCAATTAGGCTCCTCAATCCTGCTCGTAAATAAACCATCTCCACCAAAAGCACGGACATTTTCCAAATCACCTGTAATGTTTTTGAAGAAACGCGACTCGTCACAAACCTCAGCCGCTAGTTTATGACCAGAAATGACCAAGCTTGAATTTCCAGGAAGGGTTAATCGGTAGATTGGACCGAACTCTTCTGCAAGTTTACAGAGTGAAAGTGTCGGTGTATCTTTGTCTATTAAGGGGTAATTGCCAAGCGGACCATACGTTTTGGGTTGCGGAATATATCCTACTTCTTTCATCACAAACATCCTTTCAGATTAATTCGCGAAAGAGTGGTTGCCCTGCTACGCATCATCAAATCTGCTTATGATTTTTCTTGTTTAAAACCATGATAAAGTGTGTCTAAAAGAAGCGACGCAGCCGATCTTTTCGCAATATGACCTTCTTGAACCTGCTGCCATGTCATAAAGAGAAGTGAGTACAGGACATTCAAAATCCATTCGCTGTTCATATCTGCACGGAGGTAACCTTTGCGTTGCAATACCTGAATTGAGTGTCGAACAGGTTCCTTTACCTCCTCCTCAGCTTCAATCATTTCTTGACTGTAATACAGCGTAGATTCATGAGCTAGAAAATAAATCTTATCCCCGAGTGGAATTAACGCCTCAATCAATTGCGAAATATAGGATTCGATGTTTTCCTCGTCTAACGGAATTTGGTTTATCGTCTCTCTGAACACCTGAGAAGATCTTAATCCTAGTTGCAGTATCAATTGATCCCTATTTTCGATGTATCTGTGCAGGGTCGCAATGCCGATACCGGCGTATTCGGCAATTTCATTCAAAGATGCAGTTGGCTTTTCGACTAGTAATTCTGTAGCCGCATCCAAAATGGCATTAAGCCTAGCCTCCTTTGTCGCTGATCTGGCATTTTTCATCTTGTAGGCCCCTCTTTCTCTTTGATCAGTTCATTTTTTTGATAGATAAAACTATCAGTTGATAGAATAATACACCAATTATTATATAAATTCAACTTTTCTGATAAAAAATAAATACCATC
>NZ_LSSO01000206.1:0-5009 GCF_001645205.1 Brevibacillus sp. SKDU10
ATTTTACATGGTTTTGCTACCTTTTTTGATACATCAAACCTGTTTCAAAGCTTTCTGTGGATCTATAAAAAATGAAGCCGTTACCATCGCAAACCCTGCTGAATTTTGATACAATAAACAAAAAACCTGTTAGCTAAAGGAGATTTCAAAATGGCTCACTTCGCTGCAATTTTACATATGAAAAATCCAGAGAAAAATCAGGAATTTCGCCCTCATCATCTTGAATATCTCGAAAAGCTAAAAGCAGAAGGCAAAATCTTCGCGAAAGGGCCGTTTGCCGATGGTTCAGGCGGGATGGTAATCTATATTGCTGATACGTTAGAGGAGGCTACACAGATAGCTGAATCTGATCCTTATGTAGTAGAAGGTGTACGACGTCTGGAATTGCATCAATGGAATATCTAAGAAACGCTACAAAGAAAAACCGCTCAGCAGTCGCTTGAGCGGTTTTTGTGTATGTCCATAGGTAACAAAAAACAAATGTACATGTAAATGGGGATTCTTTTATTTATTCACGGGTTACTTTTAGACCGCTTACATCTTTTTAAAGTTCATCTAGCTTTTTTGGTAATTTTGTTTTCCTGCCACTTACTCTTTGTCAGCCTCAATACAGCAGTACGTTTTGTTTTTATTTAATTCATGGATGCGTTCTAGCATCGCTTGCATCTGCTCTAGTAACGGTCCAAATTCCTCCATAGAGATCGCCGTACTTTCCACTAAGGCATTTTTAATCCCATCTGCTCTGCTTTGAAGCTGTTTCCCCTTCTCCGTAATGGTAATATTGACGGTTCGCTCATCAGTGGTAGAGCGCTCTCTTTTAACTAGCTCCATGGCTTCCAGTCTTTTTAGCATCGGTGTCAACGTACCTGAATCCAAATAAAGGAGCTGCCCTAGCTGCTTCACCGTACAGGAGTGCTCATCCCATAAAATTAAAAGCACTAAATATTGTGGATAGGTAAGTCCCATTTCTTCTAAATGCGGGCGATACAACCGACAAATCTCACGAGAACAGGCATAAATCGAAAAACATAGCTGTTGATCTAGCGCTAGCATTTTCTTGTTATTCATGATTTGTCTCCCCTCTTTTTACACTTCCAATTCAATTGTACACAATTTAGTTTTTGACAAATTAATCTTATGTCAAATATAATGGACGTGTCAATTGATTAACAGACAATTGACCTCGTTACTAAAGTGGCTCAATTTGTACATTAACACATTTTTGGTATCAATGTACCAAAATATTCAATACATCATGGAGGGTACAGACTATGACTACAAAAGCAGCATCTGCACATATGCAATTACCTTACTATATCAACGGTGAGTGGAGAAAAAGCTCCTCTAACGAAACCGTTAAAATATACTCCCCGTATAAAGACGGAGTCGTTGGCGAGGTACAAGCCATCACTCGCGAAGAAGTAGACGAAGCCATCAAATTAGCGGCTGAAGCACAAAAAGCTTGGGCTGAATTAAGCATTCGTGAACGTGCTACCTATCTGTATAGATGGATTGACGAGCTTTTGGCTATGAAGGACGAAATTGCTGACATCATGATGCAAGAGGTGGGTAAAACCTTTGCTGATGCCCAAAAGGAAGTGGAACGCTCTGCGGATCTCATTCGCTACAACATTGAAGAAGCTATTCATATGTACAACGAAAGCATGAGTGGTGAAAACTTTCCTGGCGGTTCAAAACAAAAAATCGCTATTGTTGAACGTGTTCCACTTGGTGTCGTTTTGGCTATTTCGCCATTCAACTACCCGGTTAACCTGTCTTCAGCTAAAATTGCACCAGCATTGATGATGGGTAATGCAGTAATCTTCAAGCCTGCAACACAAGGAGCTTTGAGTGGTATCAAAATGATTGAAGCCCTACACAAAGCAGGAATTCCGAAAAACATTGTAAACGTAGTAACCGGACGCGGCTCTGTGATTGGTGATTATTTGGTTGAGCATAAAGGAATCAACATGATTACCTTTACAGGCGGAACAGCGACTGGTTATCACATCGCAAGCAAAGCAAAAATGGTGCCACTTGTGATGGAGCTTGGCGGTAAAGATCCTGCTATCGTGCTTCCAGACGCTGATTTGAAATTAGCAACGGGTCAAATTATCTCAGGCGCCTTCTCTTATTCCGGTCAACGCTGCACCGCCATCAAACGCGTGCTAGTTCAGGATGAAGTAGCTGATCAGCTAACGGATATGCTAGCAGCAGAAGTAGCAAAGCTATCGATCGGTTCTCCTGAAGACAAAGCAACTGTCGTGCCTGTAATCGACACGAAATCTGCTGATTACATTCAAGGTCTCATTGATGACGCGATCGAAAAAGGTGCTAAAGTTTTGACTGGCAACAAGCGTGAGGGCAATTTGATTCATCCAACCCTGTTAGCAGACGTAACGCTTGATATGCGTGTAGCATGGGAGGAGCCATTCGGTCCTGTTCTGCCAATTATCCGAATTAAAGACGCAGAAGAAGCGATTGAGATTGCAAACAAATCCGAGTTTGGACTTCAAGCAAGCGTCTTTACGAATGATATTAACAAAGCATTCCATGTGGCGAAAAAGCTAGAAACAGGCTCCGTGCAAATAAATGGACGAACAGAACGCGGTCCAGACCACTTCCCATTCATTGGAGTAAAAGGTTCTGGTGTAGGCGTACAGGGTGTCCCAAAAAGCCTGCAATCCATGACACGTGATAAAGTTACGGTCTTGAACTTACAATAATATCCGCTGCGTTTTTACAATCTAGTTTTCATTAGACGCATACAAAAAAACGCCTCTTTTTGATGAAATCTGCTCATCATAAGAGGCGTTTTTTACTTACCTGATATTGATTCCATCAGACTTAAAAGAATTCGTCTGGGTTGGGACCAAAACGTTGATTTTGATTCAGATCATTGATTCTGCCCATATCTTCATCTGACAATGCAAAGTCAAACAAAGCTGCATTCTCCGTAATACGATGCTCTTTAACCGACTTTGGAATAATAACAACACCATTTTGCAAATGCCAACGAAGCACGATCTGAGCTGGTGTTTTTTCGTATTTTTGTGCCAATTTAGCCAAAACAGGATGATCTAAATTTCCTTGCATCAATGGGCTCCAAGCTTCGACCTGGATGTTGTTCTGTTTGCAATATGTAAGCAATTCCTTCTGGGTCAAGAGCGGATGCAATTCGATCTGGTTCACCATCGGCTTCACTTCTGCTGCTTTCATCAATTCTTCCAAATGATGCTTGTGGAAATTGCAGACACCTATTGCCCGTACCTTTCCATCCTTGTATAGCTTCTCCAATGCCTTCCATGTATCTACATATTTGTCTGTACCCGGCCAATGGATTAAATACAAGTCAAGATAGTCCAGACCAAGCTTTTTCAAGCTTTCATCAAAAGCAGCTAGCGTCGTCTCGTAGCCCTGATCGCTATTCCATACCTTAGTAGTTATAAATAATTCTTCACGGGGAACCCCAGCTTCAGCAATTGCTTGGCCAACCCCTTCTTCATTCTTGTAGATCATAGCAGTATCAATACTTCTATATCCGTGCTGAATTGCTGTTTTCACTGCGTGAACAACCTGAGCTCCATCATCTACTCTCCATACACCAAGACCAATCCAAGGCATTTTCACTCCATTTTGGAGTACTGTACAATCTGCGAGATGTTTTATCACTGCTGTTCCCCTCCTCAGCTTTTTAAAAGTGCTGTATGTAACAGCAACAGTTTCATTGTAGCATGTAGAGAATCCGTTTATCACCTATTGTGTGTGTTAACTTCTATATTTTCATACATCATCAACATGTTTAGATAATTCCATAGCAAAAAAAGAACCCATCTATCATGTAAACGGGTTCTTGCAAGTTGTTTTATTCGTCAAAACGTATCTATTATTTAGAAATTAGTTTGGTTAATTCTGTTGTCTCAGTTAGACGAATAGGTTTGTCGGTATAGGTTTTACCATCTTCGCTATAGTACATTCTGTCACTATCGTTTCCAGAGAAGATAAAGATATCGCTCTTAGAAGCAACCTTAACCGTAGTATTTACTTTCTTGTCGCCTTGTTTTTCTTTGGCCACAATTTCATGCTCTACTGGCTGATCATATACATATTCAATCGCTAGACCTAATTTGGTTGCTTTCTCAATGCTTAGCTCTGTTTCCTGGGTAGGAACGATTTCTCCCACGATACCTACACGTTTGTTTGTCAATTCAACAATTTTTTTGAAATCAGCGTCTGTAGATTTTAAAGTCTTTTTGTTACCGTATTTATATACGTTAATCTGACTAGGTTCTGGTAAGCCTTTACTGTCCTTAATTGGTTCGCCTTTAAAATCATTATTCGCTTTTGTATCCACTGGTGCCGGTGCTGGTGCCCCTTCTGGGTTTACTTTAGTAGGTTCTCCTGAGTTATTGGAGCAAGCTGTAAGCATAGCACATGCTAGTAGGACAAGCAGAGTCCCCTTCATTTTTTTCATCTTCCTCATCACCTTTCTTTGGACTGCAACTTCTATAAAGAAAGCTGCTGAATGAAACATGCCTTCTATTTTAACATTATTAGCCTGTAATGTGTAACCATCCAAAAACTGCCTTCCTGATTATGTAATAAAGTTTTTTCTAAATTTCTGGCTTGTCGATTCCATTTATTTGATTTACCACAAAAAAAGCCCTTTGAATCAGAAAGATGCCTATTCTCTCATGACAGCAACTAGGATGCTTCGAAGACAATCGAATCATCCCTCCATAAAAAAATGACCCCAATGGAGAGGGGATCATCGTGATGGTTTTGTAATAAAGAATTGATTAGGAAACAATGAACAAATTTGCGGGAATTGGCACAATGGTTTGTAGTAGATGTCCGCTTTGTCCAGGTAATGCTACAACGGGAAGTTGACCAAGAATGAGTACACCGCCACCGTTGCCCCCACTGCCACCGCAGGCTCCACCCCCGCCACCAACAAGGATATTACCGGTTATACCAGCAGCATTACTTCCTCCTACCCCTCCATTGAC